>JANNFJ010000719.1:0-12043 GCA_031379725.1 Calothrix sp. OTE_75_metabat_31 | reverse complement strand
GTGAGGTACATATGTAGGGGCGCAAGGCATTGCGCCCTTAACAAGAATGTAAAATGGCTGTACCTCATGAGACTGGGAAACGCTATATATAGCGACAACAGCGTAGTAATATTTACTTTTATCACTGTGCTGTTTTTACTTTTGCACTAAAATAACTAATAATCATTATCAATTTATCAAACTATGTTGTCACAGGCTCAAAATTAAGTAATAATACCGAAGACGAACAATTGCTATTTTTGAGAAACACTATGAAATCCTAGATACACACGTAGTAAATCAAAATACAATATTTTACCGCAAATGTTGCTACGGGTATGCATTTTTTTTGCGGATTTTAGAGAAATCTCAAATATGTAGACCAAGGCAAAAGGAGAATACTCGTGGAAATGTTAGCAATTTCTGGTTTTTCAATTAATAGCAAAATCCACGAAAGTTATAATTCTCTAGTTTACCGAGGTATAAGGCAGCAAGACAACCGACCTATCGTTCTCAAAGTTTTAAAGTCGGCTTACCCAACACCTGAGTTACTCAGTCGATACAAGCAGGAATTTGAGATTACCTACAAGCTACAGTTAGCAGGGGTGATAAAATCTTATAGCTTAGAGAAATATCAAAATACTTTAGCGATCGCCTTTGAGGACTTTGGCGGTGAGTCATTAAAAATACTTATGGGTGAACGCAAGTTTACCATAGAAGAATTTTTAAAAATAGCGATCCAAATGACTGCGGCTTTAGGACAAATCCACGCGGCTAGTATTATCCATAAAGATATTAATCCTTCTAATATCGTTTTTAATCCAGCTACCGATTCGCTTAAAATCATTGATTTTGGAATTTCGAGTATTTTATCACGAGAGAATCCGGTAATTTGCAATCCCAATATTTTAGAAGGTACTTTGGCATATATATCGCCAGAACAAACGGGTAGAATGAATCGATTAGTCGATTACCGCACTGATTTTTATTCATTGGGTGTAACATTTTACGAACTACTAACCCAAAAACTACCGTTCAAGACATTGGATGTAATGGAATTAGTTTATTTTCACATTGCAAAACAACCGATTAGCCCAAAGATAATAAATCCAGAAATTCCCCAACAACTAGCAGAACTAGTAATCAAACTATTAGCAAAGAACGGTGATGATAGATATAAAAGTGCTTACGGAATTCAAAAAGACTTAGAGAATATACTTGGTAAATTAAATTCTTCAACCTATGATAATAATTTTATATTGGGCAAATTTGATGTTTATGATAAATTACATATTTCCCAAAAATTATACGGTAGAGAATCAGAAATTAAAACCTTAATATCAGCTTGCGAACGTACTTTCCTTGCCTCTCCAGAGGAAACAAAAGATGTTCACACTAAAAAAACAGATAACTCGCAACCTAAAAGTGAAATGATACTAGTTTCTGGTTATTCGGGAATTGGTAAAACAGCTTTGGTACGGGAAATATATCAACCCATAAATCGATATCGAGGCTATTTCATATCTGGCAAATTTGACCAATTACAGCGTCACGTACCCTATAGTTCCCTGATTCAGGCAATGCGATCGCTAATTCAGCAAATTTTAACTGAGAGTGGCGAAAAAGTAGCCCAGTGGCGAGATAAAATTTTAGAGGTTGTGAATCAACAAGGCAAAATTATTATTGATGTAATTCCCGAAGTCGAATTGATTATAGGCAAGCAGCCTAATGTATCGGAATTAGAACCATCGAAATTACAAAATCGTTTTAATATCTTATTTAATAATTTTATTAATGTTTTTATAACAACTACACAGCCTCTTGTAATTTTTTTAGATGACTTGCAATGGGCAGATTCCGCTTCCTTAAAATTAATTAAATTACTAATGACAAATACTAATAGTGGATTGTTATTAGTTGGTGCATATCGAGATAATGAAGTGAGTGCAGTTCATCCTTTATCGTTGGCAATAGATGAAATTAAACAGGCAGGAACTATTGTTAATCATATATCTTTAAAACCTTTAGATTTAAGTCAGACCAGCGAACTAATAGCAGACACCTTTAACTGCACATTAGAAAGAGCAAAGTCACTAACCAAATTAGTTAGCGAAAAAACTGCTGGCAATCCATTTTTTATTAATGAATTTCTGAAATTTTTGGATGAAAAAGAATTTATTCAATTTGATTCACATCGGGGAGAATGGCATTGGGACTTAGAACAAATTAAAGTCGCTCAAATTACTGATAATGTTGTTGAATTAATGTCTAGCAAAATTCAACAACTTTCAGATCCAACACAACAAATTTTAAAGTTAGCTGCTTGTGTTGGTAATCAATTTGATTTATTTACGTTGTCATTTGTATGTGGAAAATCGATAATCTCAACTGCGTCCGAACTTTGGCAAGCAATTGAAGTTGGATTAATTCTGCCAATTGGTAATACATACAAATTATCAGCATTAGCGGAAGCATCTGAAAATAAAAAGGTAACATACCAGTTTCTACATGACAGAGTACAGCAAGCAGCTTATTCATCGATTGCGGAAGAAACTAAACATTTATTTCATTGGCAGATAGGACAATTATTACTCAAAAATACTCCAGCAAAATCTCTAGAAGAAAAAATATTTGATATTGTTAATCAACTAAATGCTGGCATTGAATCAATCACAAGTAGTTGCGCTTCAGATGCTGTTTTACGCGAACAAAAAGATGAGTTAGCAAATTTAAACTTAATTGCTAGCAAGAAGGCCAAGGCATCAGCAGCAAACCAGCTAGCCTTCAATTATTTGCAAGTAGGGGTGGGGCT
This sequence comes from Calothrix sp. OTE_75_metabat_31, assembly GCA_031379725.1. Lineage (GTDB taxonomy): Bacteria > Cyanobacteriota > Cyanobacteriia > Cyanobacteriales > Nostocaceae > JANNFJ01. Next base: position 9,252 of record JANNFJ010000719.1, on the reverse strand, counting down.
ATTACCTTGCGATCGCTGGGAAAAACAATACAACCTGACGCGATCGCTTTACGAAGAGTCTGCGGAAGTGGCTTATTTACTAGCAAACTTTCAGCAAATGGATAAATTTATAGATGTCGTCACACAAAAAACTATAAATGTTTTAGAGCAATTGAAAGTATATGAAGTTAAAATTTTGGCACTTATTGCTCAAAGTAAATGCATTGAAGCTCTTAATATCGGATTAGATTTTCTGGAATTACTTGGGGTCAAATTACCCAGAAAACATAATAAATTTGATATTTTATTTTTATTACTGCGGACAAAGCTGAGATTGATAAATAGACCTATTGCTAGCTTAATCGATTTGCCAGAAATGTCTGATATCACATATAAAGCGGCAATGCGTATTCTTAACAAAATAATCTCTCCTGCTTACACAGTCTCTCCAAATTTACTGTTACAAATTGTATTTACACAAATTAGTTTATCTCTCAAGTTTGGGAATACTGCTGAATCTGCTTTTGCTTATGGCAGCTATGGATTAATTCTCTGTGGTGTTGTGGGAGATATGAAATCTGGCTACCAATTTGGTGAATTGGCATTAAATCTATTAGAGCAATTGAACGCCAGAGAAATTAAAGCTAAAACAGAATTTATTGCACATGGTTTAATAAAACATTGGCGAGAACCAGTCCAAAAAACTTTAAACTCATTACAGTCAGCCTATGCTTTTGGCTTGGAAACTGGAGATTTAGAATATGCTGCTTATTCATCTCTTTTTTACTGCTTTCAAGCATTTTTTGCTGGCAAGGAGTTAACACAACTTAAGTTAGAAATGGAGAATTATTCTGAAGTTATGCTTCAGCTTGGGCAAGATAGAAGTTTGTCAATGCATAAACCTTTTGTTCATGCAATTGTTTATTTGATAGATGAGGTAGAAAATCTTCATTTTTGTGTAGATATTGTTGATGAAGGAAAGGCTGAGTTAATCAATCATCAAAATATTAAAGAGCGTGCAGCAATTTTTAATACCTATTTTGTCAGATTAATGCTTTGCTACCTATTTGGTGATTACAACCAGGCAATAGCAAGTGGAAAAATTGCCGAACAGTATATAGACTCTAGTACCTCTACTCCAGTAATTCCTAATTTTTATTTTTACGATTCTCTAGCGCGTCTGGCATTAATCATAAATAATTCAGAATTGCAATCGAAACAATTCATCCAGAAAGTACAGTCGAACCAGAAAAAAATGCGAAAATGGGCAGATTATGCCCCAGATAATTATTTACATAAGTTTTACCTCGTAGAAGCAGAATATTTCAGATTTTTAAATAAATATGCCGAAGCAAAAGATTATTATAATAAAGCCATTAAATTGGCAAAAAAAAATGAATATCTTCATGAAGAAGCGTTGGGCTACGAACTAGCGGCTCAATTTTATCTAAGCCATGAATTGGAAATTGTTACTAAAGCTTATATGAACGAAGCCTACTATTGCTATCAAAAATGGGGTGCATGGAGTAAGGTCAGAGATTTAGAATTCAGATATCCTAGCTTATTTTCTATCAGAATTGATGAAAGTAAAAAAAATATTGTTGACACAAATAGTTCCCATACTAAAAGTAATCAGCTACTAGATATAACAACTATAGTTAGAGCATCACAAGCTATTTCTGGCGAAATTATTCTAGATAAGCTATTAGCAAATCTGCTGAAAATAGTTATGGAAAATGCAGGAGCGCAGAAAGGATATTTAATTACATCTAATCATCAAGAACTTTATATAGAGTTGGCAATTACTACCGAACCAGATTGGCAAGTAGTGCAGCAATATATTTCAGTAGATAATTACCAATATTTACCAGTTTCACTCATTAACTATGTAGCTCGAACTAAAGAAATAGTCATGATTAACGATGCTCAATCTGACGAGCGTTTTCGAGATGGGTATGATATAAATCATCGTCGAGTTAAGTCTGCTATTTGCATCCCAATTATCAGTCAAAGTAGTTTGATTAGTATTATTTACTTGGAAAATAACTCAACTACTGGAGCTTTTGCAGAAGACAGATTAGAAATATTAAAATTACTCTCTTATCAAGCCGCAATTTCTTTAGACAATGCACGACTTTATGAAAAATTAGAGTCGTATTCCCGGAACTTAGAGCAGGAAGTAGCAAAACGAACATGGGAATTAAAACTGAAAAATGAGCAGGTCAATAAAAGCGAGCAACAATTTCAAAATATGGCAGCAAATGTACCGGGAGTCATTTATAGGTATGTGTTGCATCCGGATGGTTCAGATGCATTTGTTTATGCTAGCCCTATCTGCCAAGATATTTTTGAAGTCACACCCCAAGAATGTTTACAGGATACAACGATTATATGGAAAATGGTGCATCAAGATGATTTATCATGCTTCAAAAGCTTGCTTGCTGAGTCTGCTAAAAACCTAACACCACAATCCTGGGAAGGACGGATTATTACACCATCAGGCAAGCTTAAATGGATACAGAAAATTTCTCGACCAGAACTACAACCAAATGGAAATATTATCTGGGATGGTGTTGCGATCGATATTAGCGAAGCGAAGCGCAATGAAGTCGTTCGCAAAAAGGCTGAAGTAGAAATTATTACAGCTTTAGTCAAAGAAAAGGAGCTAGCTGAGATTAGGTCTCGCTTCATTTCTATGACATCTCATGAATTTTATACTCCTCTAAATATCATTAATTCCTCAGCACAATTGTTAGAGCGCTATGCGTTGGGACGAGAGGAACAATTCGAGCAATTACAAAGTATTCGTCAAGGAGTTAGGCAAATTAACTCATTAATAGATGGAGTATTAACTATTGCGAAAAGCGATGCTGCTAAACTACAATTTAATCCTGTAAAAATAGATTTAATCGATTTTTGCCATCAACTAATTGCCGAAATGCAGCTAGATAATCCTAATTTATCTCAAATTAAATTTTCCCTTGAAAATAATGATTGCCAGGAAAGCACAACTGAGTGTATTGCTCATTTAGACCCAATCCTTTTAAAGCTAATGATGAGCAATTTACTTTCCAACGCAATTAAATATTCACCTCAAGGTGGTCAAATACAATTGAAATTAAAGCCTTTTCTTAACTGTATTATATTTGAAGTTCAAGACTATGGTATTGGTATTCCTCTCAAAGATCAATCTCAACTGTTTAGTCAGTTCCATCGAGCCAGCAATGTTAGTTCTATTCCCGGAACGGGGCTAGGTTTAGCTATTGTGAAAAAATGTACTGATTTACATAGTGGTACTGTCACATTTACCAGTAAAGTAGGAATAGGCAGTAATTTTAAAATTATTTTACCCATATTTTAAATGCAAAACTATGAGCAAAACAATATTAGTTATTGAAGATGACAAATTAAGCCGCAAAAATTTAGTACGAATTCTCCAAGCTGAAGCATTTAAACCAATCGCAGCAGAAAATGGTCGCATTGGCATACAGCTTGCGATTGAACAAAAACCTGACTTAATTATTTGCGATATCATGATGCCTGATATCGACGGCTATGAGGTTTTGAAAGTATTGAGGCAAGCGTCAAGCACAGTTATAATCCCTTTCATTTTCCTGACTGCTAAGACTGAGCGAGTTGATATGCGTCAAGGTATGAACTTGGGTGCTGATGATTATCTAATGAAACCATTTGAAATTGATGAATTATTAAAAGCGATCGATACTAGATTACAGCGAGAAGCGATACGCGAACAACATGCACAAATTTTACAAAAGCAACTACAACAACCTTCAGATAGAAACGAAATTTTAGAAAATCATACTAATTGGGATATAGAAAAGTTATATACAGATTTAGCACAAGTAAAGCAACAACTCAAATGTAGTCATCGACAGTTGCAACTGACACCAGTTGAAAAAGCTTGCTTGTTAGGATTTTTGAGCGGTCACAGCCCTAGCCTTATTGCTACCCAACTCAATCGAGAGCCAAATGGACTAGCGGTTGACTTATCGAGAGGATTATATCGATATATTGAAACCTTGATTGGTCAAAAACCAAACAATTGGAGAGATATTTCTTTGTTTCTCTCACAAAAGGGATATTTAACTATCGCAAATCGACATCATCCATAGAAAAATATCTTGATAATGAACAATACCTTTTATTAAAGGGGAACTTAGTCAGAAAATAGTTTTTGTAGTTCATTAAAACTAATTTACGGAATCTCTACAAAAGTTGATTCAATGATTGATTCAAGCAGAGATTAACTGCGTTCCATAATTAATCAAAAAAAATGATACTAACATATACAAAGTATCTTTTACATTTAGCAATAAAACAATAATTGGAATACCTAGTGATTATAAAATTTTAATTACTTTATTTACAGTGATTTCAGGACAGCAACAATCTTTTCTAAAGTCATTAATTGCCCAATGGCAACGTTCGATGAAAGTGGACTTGACCCTATTCGTGCTAGTATTATTCGATTAGCTACAGAAGGTTTATATCCAACAGAAATGTTTGGTGTTGAACCAATTCAAGAGCCTTTACGTAGTCAGTTAAAAGATGCAATTTTAGAACTTATTGATTCGTCAAATTAATTTGCATTATTTGGCGTTAATCGTTTGTAATCGTTGCCAACAGAATCCCTAAAAGACGCTCTATAGGCGTTATATCATATTCGGTAATATCAACCACAAGCTCAGTCCCTGAGAGCTTGAGGAATTTCCAACTACTGCCGTTGGTTACACAACCATAGACAGAGGGAATCGCAAGATTGTGAGTTTGATTAAACAGTTGCGCTGCCACCATAGCAGCGGCACATTGTCCTAGCCCATTTTCTAGAATACCACGTTTGGCTTCAGCAATCACTACAACTGGAGCTTGAATCACAGATTGAATAGGGCTAAGACTAATTAAAAAATCACAGTAGCCATTTAACTTACGTTGCGGGTCTACGTTAAATTCTTTACCAGCAAATACACTTATCTGCTGATGTTTTATCTCTCTTATTTCCAGTAATACTTGAGCAATAATTCCACTATAACGAGCAATTTCAGACCCCACTGCAATTGCCCAAGGCATTTCTCGTTCGAGAATTGCGACTAATAGTTCCGTCGGTTGTACAGGTTGACTTTGAATTAGCGAGCGCGTTTCCCAAATGCTGAGATTGAACTGTTCGAGAACCATTTCTAGCGTAAAGTCACTATATGCCATCGTAGTATTGCTCCTCCATAATCTACTTTACCGCATTTCTTACAAGTGGGCAGTAGGAAAGAATTATTTTATTGATTCGTCAAATTGATTTGCAGCATTGATTCTGGAGTTTTTAAGAACAAGCCCTGTTATTATAAATATAATTTTATTAAATGTATGTTTCATTCATTCATATAAGTATTAATAGATGCCACAGATGTAAATAATGCCCGTGTTATCAAAAATAGTATCCAAGCTGTAACAAGTTTTTTTTATGGCTTCCGAGCATCTGATACCTGCAACTAACGTGATTACAGCACGTATTCGCCTATGGTTTACAGCAGATTGCAGCTTTATAAAATATAGTATATCAGGCTGAAATCAAGAGGGCGCAATGGCTTGCGCCCCTACGGTGTGGTTTAATTGTTAGCAAAAATGCTGTAACCCCGGTAGATTAGAATCGCTTTATATTTTACCCGGTGTATACGGTCTAATACTGTGGATATATCCATCATTGCTGGCTGCGATCGCAATGGTTCAGGAAAAATAAAAAGGTACTATTAGTAACAATCAGCATCCGCAAATTCTGTAAGTAACTAAGTTAATCATCCCAACAAAAAACCCGACTTTCCATGCGCCGGGTTTCCTATCATTGTATAACCGTAGGGGCGCTCTTCTCCCCGCCCTTTATTTCTTTGCTGCTACATCAACTAAACCAATTTCAAATCAGCATATTCAGCAAACAAATCATCCGAAGTCAAAGTATCACCCTCAGCTTGAGGAGTCCACAACACTTCAATTGCCAATAAATTATCCCCTGCAATACTGCCAATTTGACGCAACGCTTTACGTAAATCATCCGCGCTATTAATAGCAGGAATATCATATTTACCCAACGTTGCCGCCAACAAAGTCACAATAATATACTCACCAGGACCCTCAGTAATCAGACGTGTGGGATTATCAAGCTCACCCGCAGCAGGTAAAGCGGTATTATTGGTAACGCTACCCTTGAGTTGATTATTGACATTCGACAGCGTTTCTCCAGTAAATTTACTGCGTTCTGCCAAAGCCAACCGATTAAATTCCGACTCCGCCGAATTGAGTCGCGCTTGTTGCGTGCCACCACCAGCATATACCCAATATTCAGGGTGACGCAGTAACGCTAAACTAGCTTCTTGTAATACTTCGGCGCGACCAGCACTCGTATTAGTATCAGCAGTTTCCGCAATATGATTAAGTTCAGCTTTTAACCCACCTGCACTAGCTAACAAGCCAACTTGCAAACGAGTTACCGATACAGTCGGGTTCGGGCTGTAAGTTTCTTCATTAGTATCGCCGCTACCAGCACGACGAAAAGATTGAACGAGGAAATTCACAACAGCAAAGAAAACCATAATACCTAATAAGCTGCCGAATCCCCCGCCAATTCCCCAGAAAGGTAGCAAGAACGGGAAGCCGAATCCACCACCAAAACCGCCACCAGGGTAATATCCACCACTACCAGGAGCATAGGTACGGGGCGCACTATAGGGACGGCTAGAAGAAGGCATTCGGAACGAACCACCGCCGATTCGACCTCCACTGCGGGCTGCCATTGCATCATCAGCATGACCGAATGTCAAACCAAACACTAGAGACAGTAGGAGTAACGAAGTTAAAAGCGGTTTGAGAGTTTGTAGTATTTTTTTACGCATAACGCCAGAGTGTGAAGATTATTTTGTTTATATTCGGCGCTTGCTTGGTAACGCCAAGTGAGAATTCTGTAACCTGTGAGCAACAAGCTACCTTTCTAATTTACCCTTTATTACCGGGCAAGGACAGCAAACTATAGGCGGATTTAATGATGTAATAACCGTACCCAATTAAGGGTATGGGGGATGTGAGGGTGTGGGGTGTATGTTACCTACCAGCTAATTTCTTAAAAAGTCGAAGCATAGCCTAGATTATACAGACCGACAGTCACTATTAAAAATCAGTATTTACTCTACTGACATTGATAAAAAACATTGCCATTATATTATTTGTAGTTATATTTACTACATTGCATCTGTAAATTAATTTAGATGGATGTAAAGCAAATTATCTAAAAATACTGTGTGGTAAAGCAAATTTAGGAAATTTAGGTGAAGGTGGCAGTGAAAAAGCTTATGGTCAAATTAGTATTTTTTACAAAAAGATGAGCATATACTTAAGTATTTTCACTAAGGTAAGACCTCTAATATTTGGTTTTGTTCTTGCAACAGTATTGTATGACTATCAGCAAGCATTCTTTGCCCCGCAAAGTAGCAAAGCGATCGCACAAACTCCTAGTTCTTTACCACCCAATCGCTTAGAAGATATACCTGTAACTCCATTACCATCGGATGTTTTACCGCAGCCATCAGAACAAGATCGATTACCTCCTCCGCAACTACCACAAACGCAAACTCCCAGACAGGACGATCCAAATGTCAAATTCCAGGTCGATCGCATTGAGGTTATTGGTAGTACTGTTTTCAAGCCAGAAGATTTTACTCCCATAACATCTTCCTTAATCGGAAAGCAAGTGTCGTTTGCAGAACTGTTACAGGTAAAGGATGCCATCACTAAGCTCTATACCGATAAAGGTTATGCAACAACAGGAGCATTGATTCCACCGCAGATATTAGAATCTGGAACCATCAAAATTCAAGTCGTCGAAGGTAGCTTGCAAGAAATCAAAATTACTGGTAATAAAAGATTGCGTAGTCGATATATACGCGATCGCATTCGGCTAGGTGCAAAAAAACCCTTAAATGTGCCGCATTTATTAGATAAACTTCAACTACTTCGTCTCGATCCGCGCATTCAAAACCTGTCAGCCGAGTTGCAAACAGGTGCTAGTCCAGGAACCAATTTGTTACAAGTTGAGGTGAAAGAAGCAGACACCTTTAACCTGACAGCAACTTTAGATAATGGGCGATCGCCAAGTGTAGGCAGCTTCCGTCGGGGAATAGACTTACAAGAAGCTAATTTACTAGGTTTAGGTGATACCCTCAGTGTTGGCTATGCAAATACTGATGGTAGTAATACAATCAATGCCAACTATACGCTACCTGTAAATGCTCGAAATGGCGCTGTATCCTTTGGTTTTAGCCAGGGATGGAACAACGTCATTGAAAAACCCTTCAGTGTTCTCGATATTCAGTCCAATAGCCGTTCTTACGAATTGGGATATCGCCAACCCCTAGTACAAAAGCCAACTCAGGAACTTGCTGTCGGAGTATCTTTCTCGCGTCAAGAAAGCCAAACAGAATTAGGTCTTGACGACATTGGGGGTTTTCCCTTATCACCCGGTGCTGATGCCAATGGCAAAACCAATATTTCAGCCCTGCGCTTTACCCAAGATTATACCCAACGCAGTAATAAACAAGTTTTTGCAGCGCGATCGCAATTTAGCGTCGGTGTCGATTGGTTCGGTGCAAATGTCAGCGAAGATGCACCAGATAGCCGCTTTTTTAGCTGGCGAGGACAAGCACAATGGGTACGACAATTAAAACCAGACACTCTATTTTTACTCAGGGGTGATTTACAAGCAGCAGCCGATTCCCTAGTTCCCTTAGAGCAATTTGGTTTAGGTGGACAGCTAAGTGTGCGGGGCTATCGTCAAGATGCATTACTTACAGATAGCGGTATTTTATTATCCGCAGAATTTCGATTACCCATCATCCGTGCCGACAATGCGGGAGTACTACAATTAATACCTTTTGTCGATATTGGGAAAGGTTGGAATTACAATGGTAAAAATTCATCACCAAGTATGCTCGTAGGTACTGGGTTAGGGCTGCTATGGAAACAAGGTGATAATTTCTCTGCCCGTCTAGATTGGGGTATACCGCTTAAGTCAGTTGAGGGAGAAAGGCGATCGCTCCAAGAAAATGGGCTGTATTTCTCGGTGAGTTATTCGCCGTTTTAATATAATCAAAACGGAAGCAATCGGCACATTAATGTAGGTTGGATGGCAATACTGCGTAGGTTTTGGAAAATTGTAGATTGGGTGGAACGTAGTGTAACCCAACAAAGCCTGATTAAAGTTGGGTTTCGTTCCTTAAC
>JANNFJ010000686.1:0-1791 GCA_031379725.1 Calothrix sp. OTE_75_metabat_31 | reverse complement strand
GTAAGAGATTTGCGCGAAGAACAGCAATTAGTACAAGGAATTTGTAGTAGTTTTTCGCTTCAGAAAGAATCGAGTTTATTTACGATTAATGCTTGGTTGGAACCGAAAAATATCGAGCGTGTCGAGTTGTTAATTAGGGCACATTTAGAAGACATAATTACTAATGGTGTCAGCGATCAAGAACTTGCACGCTGTCAGCGTTTACTGTGTAACGACTATGCCTTTTCAACAGAGACACCCAATCAAATTGCGGGACTATACGGCTATTACAGCACCATAGCAATAGCCGAGTTAGCGGTACAATATCCGCAGCAAATTCTATCGTTTAGTACTCAAGACCTGCAAAAGATAGCAGAGGAATGTCTTTCACCTCATCAATATGCTGTGACAATTTTGAAACCGATTTAATTACCAACTCCTAACTCAATAAAAATGACCAACTCCAACGTTCAACGCACAGTATTAAGTAATGGCATTGTGGTGCTGGTTATAGAAAATGCTTTAGCCGATATTGTTGCAGCACGGATGTTTGTTCGTGCGGGGAGTTGTTACGAACAACCCTCACAAGCCGGATTAGCGCATTTACTAGCAACAGTAATGACAAAAGGGTGCAATGGACTTGCGAGTATGCAAATAGCCGAGATAGTCGAATCGGTAGGTGCTTCTTTGAGTACGGATACAACTACAGATTACTTTTTACTCTCACTCAAAACAGTCACAGCAGACTTTAGAGAAATTTTAGCATTAGCAGCAATAATTCTACGCGAGCCAACTTTCCCCGAACTCGAAGTCGAACTCGAACGCAAACTGGCAATCCAAGATATGCGATCGCAAAAAGAGCAACCATTTAGCGTTGCGATTTTGCAATTGCAGCAAATGATGTACCAAAATCATCCCTACGGAATGTCAACAAATGGTGATGAAACCACCATGAGCAGCTTAACTCGTGCTGACTTAAGCAAATACCATCAAACGCATTTTCGTCCCGATAATTTGGTAATTAGCATCTGTGGTAACATCACCCTCGACAGTGCAGTTGCATTAGTCGAAGAAGTTTTCGGAGATTGGCAACCAAACACCCAACCATTGCCAAAACTCAATTTACCCGATATTAAACCTAATTCCACGCAAATCATTACACCCCAAAACACCCAACAATCAATTTTGATGCTGGGATATTTAGCAGCATCGGTTCATTCCCCCGACTATGCAGCACTCAAATTATTAGCTACATACCTAGGGAATGGGCTTTCTAGCCGCTTGTTTGTCGAATTACGCGAAAAACGCGGTTTAGCGTACGAAGTCTCAGCATTCTACCCAACCAGGTTATTTCCCGCTTCATTCGTCGTATACATGGGAACCGCACCGGAAAACACCGAAACAGCACTTTTCGGATTACGAAACGAAGTTGATTTATTAAGTAGCACAAAATTAACAGACGACGCACTCCAAACAGCAAAAAACAAGATATTAGGACAATATGCACTTGGTAAACAAACGAACTCGCAGCTAGCACAAATTTATGGTTGGTACGAAACTTTAGGGTTAGGAATTGGCTTTGACCAAGAGTTTGGGGAGATAATAGCAGCAGTAACAGTAGAAAATGCTCAAGCCGCAGCGTGTCAATATTTACGGGAACCTTACATATCCTTAGTAGGTCAAGAGGAATCGATTAGGACAGTAGTGAGGGAGTAGGGAAGAGGAGACAAGGGGGATAATGGGGATAAGGGGGACAAGGGAGATGGAAAGACAAGTGGGACAGGGAGGACAAGGGGGACAGGGAGGACAAGG
>JANNFJ010000665.1:0-5720 GCA_031379725.1 Calothrix sp. OTE_75_metabat_31 | reverse complement strand
CAAGAGTTCGCACAATTCGCGGTCAATCTCAACTGCGACCAAGGACTTCACCAAAGGTAGTAGCTGCCGGGTGAGAATCCCAGTTCCGGGGCCTATTTCTAAAATCCGAGATTCTTCGTTACATTGTGCAGCCCGTACGATTGCCCCTAAAGCTTTGTCACTTTTTAGCCAATGCTGTGCAAGACCCCTGCGCGTTCGCATCATTCAATACCCCCTCTATACATGAACTACAGCTTGCTACTTATTTTGAATTCTTACTTACTTCTTACTTTTTTGAGTATCTTTTGTGACGAAAATCGTCAATTAGACTTGACTTTGAAAGTGTTGAATAGTATAAAAATTGACTAGAAGACGAGATGCGATGCCACAAAATGGTTGCCAAGGGAATGGGTATCGCTTAGAACGTACCGGAAGCATATCCCAAAAACACACCTTCATAGTTTAACTGTATGGGGTATGAAATCAATAGATTTTTTTAAATCTGGGTAAATTCTTTTTAGTCGATGGTAAGAAGACGCACGCATTATGGTTATGTTTTTGTTGTGTAGAGTTAAACCGTGAATATTATTTTTTAATTTTAAATATTGCTTCAATTCAAGGGTGGGGGAAACTTCACCCCTACTAGATGGTGAGTAAATTAATTATGGGATACGTACCTTGCATTACTAATTTTGTTTAGGTTTCTGTAAATTTTTATATTTTCAATCAGTATAAGTGATTTTTTAAGTAGATTCACTCAACTATATAAAGACTAATAAAAATAAAATATATTTATAGTAATACACTTAACTGCTATTACAAAATGTCTACGTTTTTTAAAGATTAAGCTGTTTCACATTTAACTTGCAAAATTGAATTTTTGTATTTATTGTGGATGGCATTCCTAGTCATATGAAGAAGTTTGTAACATATACATCTAATGCATCCTACCAAATAATAAATATGAGAATTAACTTATGCAAAAATACTCAGCACATAAATATTTTATTAGTCTAGTAGGGTTAGCTGCTTTTTCATTGCCAAGTGCATCACTATACATTTCTAATAGTTCTATACAAAATAATCCAAACCCTCAAGTTAAAATCAAGAATTCTAAATACATTACTATCAAGGCAGTTGGAGATATTGTCGCAGGCACTAACTTTCCTGATTATCGTTTACCTCAAAACCCCAATCAACTGTTTCCCCAGTCAGTACGCAATCGACTTCAAGGTTCAGATATCTTATTTGGAAATTATGAAAGTACTTTAACTAATCATCCTTATAGTTCTAAAGATGTTAGTAAAGGAATGGTTTTTGCCTTTCGTTCTCCCCCAGCATATGCAAAGCTGTTCTCGCAGGTTGGTTTTGATGCCATGAGTGTAGCAAATAACCATGCAATGGATTTTGGTCAAGTAGGGTTTCAAGACACAATTAAAAATCTCAGTGCAACTGGCATCAAGACTATAGGTGTAAAAAATCAGATTGTATATTCTCAGGTTAAGAATATTTCTGTTGCTTGGATAGGTTTTTGTTTTTACGACTACTGTAATAAAGTTCAAGATATTAAAAATGCAAAAGCATTAGTCAATAAAGCAAAGCAAAATGCCAAGATAGTCATCATCTCTATGCACGTAGGTGCAGAAGGTATTGATGCGCTTCACACTCGTGATAAAACTGAATTTTTCTATGGCGAAAATCGAGGCAATTCAGTTGAGTTTGGACGTACAATGATAGACGCAGGAGCAGATTTAATTTTAGGTCATGGTCCTCATGTTCCACGTGCGATGGAAGTATATAAGAATAAACTTATAGCTTACTCTTTGGGTAACTTTTTAGGATATAAAACATTTTCTGTCAGTGGTGAAAAAGGTAGTTCAATGATTTTAGAAACAAAGTTGAATCAAGATGGTAACTTTGTTTCAGGTAAAATTATCTCAATGATGTTGGATAAGCAAGGCATTCCTCAAGTTGATAAATATAATCAAACTAGCAAATTGGTAAAGTCATTAACTCAAAATAATTTTCCGAATGGGAAACTAAGAATTAATGCTCAAGGTGAGATGAAAGTGAATTTAGATTAGAGAAGCATCCATTTTTGGCATATATTTATAATTTTGTAGCGCGTAGGTAAAGCCAGCCTCCCGTAGTGCGTAGGCAAAGCCAGCCCTTTGGGCTTACATCTTGCTCGCTTTATAATAGTACTATGGTTTTTTGGGGGATGCTCCCCAAATTAGGTGCTAAAGTTAATTTGGATACGGATACGGGCTTTTTAGCCCGTATAGAATATAATTTTAAGTTTTTGTTTTATACAGTCTAGCTGCACATCAGGCTATTTGTACCAGATTACTCCACTTTATTAGCGACTCCCTCTTTGAGTACTTGGTCTAGTAATTTTCTCGCAGGTTGTGCTTTGAAGAGTGCTGCATGATGGTCGCTATAAGCACGAACAAGACGATTCATACCACTCACACCAACCTTGAGTTGTTCGAGTTCCTCCCCTCCAACCAGTTCCCCATCAAGCATTCGTTCGATTAAAGGTTTGATATCACCCACTTCCTGCCGAACCTTTTGCAGCTTCTCGACTGTGCTTAGTAAAGCTTTGAGTGAATTTAAGATATCATCAATATCCTGTGCATCCTCTACAGGTTGAGACGAATCTTCAACTGTTTGGGCATCTTCAGTGTCTGGTGAGGGCAATTCAATAGCAGACGTTTCAGTCTTTATCCCATTTGTCCGTGTCATCGATGCTTCCTCAAGAAATTTTTCTTAGTTTATCGTTTTATCGTAGCAATCAAGCAGTACAGTAAATTTTGTAAATGATTATGCGATCGCGCTACTCGTGCCGTAGGCATATCGCGCTACTCGTGCCGTAGGTATATCGCATTACATTAGGAATACCAGAAAATAATTATCCCAAATCCCAAATGAATCTGTAGGGGCAGTTAGGTATCGTGCCCCTACATCCCATAACGAAAAATATTCCCCATTTGTTGCCCAACAAACATAAATCTGACACAATAACAACATCTATCCTAAATAGGAAAAATTCAGATGCAGACAGGGGCTATTCTCCGCAGTCGCTATAAAATTATCCGACTTTTAGGGAGCGGTGGGTTTGGTGAAACTTATCTAGCAGAAGACCTGGATATACCAACCAATCCTAAGCCAAAATGCGTCGTCAAGCATTTAAGACCGCAAAGTAATAATCCAGAAGTTATACAGATAGCTCAAAATTTATTCAACCGTGAAGCAGAAGTTTTATATCGTTTGAGTAACCTTCATAGCCAAATACCTAAGTTACATGCTCACTTTGAAGAAGGACAAGAATTTTACTTAGTACAGGAATTTGTTGATGGGGAAGATTTAAGTAAGGAACTTTCTCCTGGGAAGCGTTGGGATGAAGATACTGTAAAACAGTTATTAGAAAGCATTTTAGCAGTTTTAGCAGTAGTTCACGAAAAGAATATCATCCACCGCGATATTAAACCCGCAAACTTAATGCGGCGGAACGAAGATGGCAAGATAGTGTTAATAGACTTTGGTGCTGTAAAAGAAATAATGGCAGTAAATGCTCAAGGGCAAACCGACCTGACAATTACAATCGGAACCCTTGGTTACATGCCTTCGGAACAAGCAGCAGGACAACCGAAATTATGTAGCGACATTTATGCAGTAGGGATGGTTGGAATATATGCTTTAACTGGGATACAGCCGTATGAATTGCCAAAAGACCCCACTACAGGAGAGGTAATATGGCAAAACTGGGCAAGCGTCAGCGATAAATTTGCAAACATTTTGGATAAGATGGTGCTGTACCACTTTAGTCAGCGGTATCAAAATGCAACAGAAGCATTAGAAGGATTGTCTCAGATTAAGCCGGAATTCAAACCACAAACAAAGCCATACAAGCAGCAGCAAACACAGCTAAAACCACGACGAGAAGTATTAAAAACTTTGGGTTGGGTAAGTGCGGGAGTTGGTTTAAGTGTTGTGGCAGGAAAGTTGTTACAAAGAAATTCAAGTCAAACAACATCAAACAAATTATCTCTACAATCATTTTCATTTGAAACCATTACTGTAGACACACAGGGAAACACCACCAAAGCCCAAAAGCAAGAGGCAAAGTACTTTATTGAAAATTTAGGTAATAACGTCATTTTAGAAATGGTACAGATACCATCTGGAAAATTTACTATGGGTTCACCAGATACGGAAGCAAAACGAATCAACGATGAAAGTCCGCAGCATCCAGTTACAGTACCAGCGTTCTTTATGGGAAGGTATCCAGTTACCCAGGCACAGTATCTAGCAATTATAGGGAATAATCCTTCTAATTTTAAAGGTGGGAATCGTCCTGTTGAAAAAGTTAGCTGGGATGATGCGGTAAAGTTCTGTGAACAATTAAGCAAGAATTCAGAACGCCATTATCGATTACCCAGCGAAGCAAAGTGGGAATATGCTTGTCGTGCTAATACTTCAACTCCATTTTACTTTGGCGAGACAATAACAACTGACTTGGTAAACTATAATGGAACTGCTGCCCCTTACGGTTTTGCCCCAAAGGGGGATTATAGGCAAGAAACAACAAAAGTAGAAAAATTTCCACCTAATGCATTTGGTTTATATTACATGCATGGAAATCTGTGGGAATGGTGTCAAGATAATTGGCATGATAATTATCAAGATGCCCCAACTGATGGAAGTCCCTGGTTAACAGGTGGAGATAATACTAGAAAACTGCTGCGTGGCGGTGGTTGGCGCGATAATCCAGAGGATTGTCGCAGTGCCAACCGCAATAGTTTTACCCTTGTCAACAATAGCTACGGTATTGGTTTTCGGTTGGTTATGGTTCTTGCGTGAGGACTTCCTTGCCCTTTGCGTGCATGTTTTTTTTACACGTACAAATACTACTATTATATTAATTAATCCATTAAAATGGATTTTCGCTATTGGACAGGGATTTGCAATCCCTGTTGGAACTAGGCACGAAGTCGGATCTATGTATGGCAAGTATAAAATTACTAGATATAAGATATAAATGACCTGGTTGTATATTGGTTTTACAGGTAGCTTGAAAATATATCATCTAAACATTCAAAAATATCTGCATCATTTAAACATCTAGACGCAAAATTGTTTGATTCTGAAATGATTATATGGCGCAAGTCCTTGCGCCTTTACGTTGGTGTAAAATCGTTGTACCTGATTGGATTGAGAAACGCTATATGACTCAAACACTATCAATACAAAAACTACTAACCGTTAAAGAATTTTTAGAACTCAAAGCTGATGGTAATCAGTACGAACTGCATAATGGGGTAATTGTTGAAATGTCACAACCAAAGGGAAAGCACGAACAAGTTACAGGCTTTTTAACTGTACAAATTGGCGCCGAGTCTACAAGCTTGAAACTTCCCTACTTTATCCCTAAAACAGCATTAGTTAAGTCATCTAAAAATGAATCGTGTTTTTCTCCAGATGTTTTACTAGTAAATGCTTCCAATCTAGATAATGAAGAATTATGGTCAGATTACTCGACTTTACAATTACCCGAATCTATTGCTTTAATTATTGAAGTTGTTAGTACTAATTGGCAAGACGATTATTATATGAAATTAGGAGAATATGAAGCAATCAAAATTCTCGAATATTGGATAGTTGATTATGCTGCACTTGGTGCGAGAAAGTTTATAGGTAATCCGAAACAACCGACTGTATCAATTTATGAATTAGTTGAT
>JANNFJ010000650.1:0-2877 GCA_031379725.1 Calothrix sp. OTE_75_metabat_31 | reverse complement strand
GGGCATCGCTAAGTCATAATACTAACTCGCAAATCAGTAATCCGGTAGATGCCCATCCAGCATATTTAATGAGTTACATTCAACACATAGTGTAATGTGTAAGCCATTATTTATCTTGGAATTGAGTAAATTTTACTACTCTTACTGTCTCTGTCAAGCATATATGGTGATTCCTTTTCAAAATTCATCAAGTTACAAAGTTTACAAGAAAAAGAATATCGTCTTCGTTTACAGATGTAGGGGCAGTGGAATAGTAGTGAAATGCCGTACAGGCAACAAAGGTTCTTCCCAGTCCAAGGTTTTATCAAAGACAAACATAAAAACTAACTTCAGCCCGATAGAGGAATTATCCGGCTGTTAAAGTAATTAAATCTTTAAATAAAGCAGATGTCATCTAATTATGGTTTGGTCTGTGTCTGTATTTCGGTAGAGTATACAATAAAAACACAGTAACTCTAAGCAATACTTAAGATGCTGAACTATCCAAGCAGATTCTGCTAAACGCTTTGCGGAATTACTCCTTAACGTTATTGAGAGAAGGCAATAGGCGAATTTTTCCGGATCTTCGTATGCAAGAAGGAAAATAAATTTAACTTTAGCGTGAGCTACTAGCGCACAAGGGTACTTTTCAAGTGGTTGTGGCTTTATTGAACAAAAATATTAACGCTTAATTATTACGCCAATTAAACAATAACAGTTTGGTATGAAAAATCAACAATTTTCCTAATTTACCTATATTTCGAGAATTTTACACTAATAAAGAGCTACTGTCACTTTTTATCGATGACAAATCACAGTGACTTATTATAGCGCAATCGATGCATTTAGATCCATTTGTCAATCGACAACTTATAGCGTTTCTTGACCCATTAAGGTACAGTTATTTTACACCAAAATAAGGGCGCAATGCCTTGCGCCCCTACATACGTACCTCACCTGGTTGGAAACTGCTAAATGCTAATAATTCTGAAATAATCAAACATCGACTGGTTTGAAAAATCAGGTATCTTTTATTAACCACCACAGCCACCACAACTACTACTCCCACTGCTATAGGATTACTATTTGATTTTTGTTGGCGTAGCCTGCGCTTTGCGCTTACAGATACGTAGGGTGCGATCTTCGACAGCGTAACGCACCGAATCCTTAAAAATGGTGCGTTACGACTTGCGTCTAACGCACCCTACAATACCTAACTTTATTCAAAAATCAAATATGAGTCCTATAGAATCGTTATTATTACAGTAAGTAGTATTTTGACTAGTGCAGCATAGCGCAAATTACTATACCATTTTAAAAATAGTTCAATTTTGATATAAAAAGTAGTGCTTCGGCTTGCGCCGTCTTGTACTAGTATTATTTGAACTAAAAAATATCATCAAAATGAATATAATTGATACTATGACCTATTCACAAACTATAATCTTTGCGAACTGGCAAGTCTCGACATATTAGCTACAAACAGAGGATAATAAAATAGTTGTTCGTGTCATAAGTTCTGAGGGATGTATAGACGGGTACCGCTAAGGCGGAACTTGCAGAGTAATTTCGCGTCTATCTAAGGTTTCAACACCCAACTAGCCCCCAAAATTAATGACATGGAGTACCAGTAACACCCGTTAGAGCATCATCAAACTAAACAGCCATTGGGTTGATACTCGCAAACTGTTCTTGAATTATAACTATGAAGACAGCCAGTCAACTGCAAACTCGCCTTGAAACTTATTATCAGCAAATTAAGACCATAATTCTCACTCGTCAAAATCCAATTACTGGTTTGCTGCCTGCGAGTACAGCAATTACTGCTCACGGAGACTATACTGATGCATGGGTGCGGGATAATGTTTACAGTATTTTGGCAGTTTGGGGTTTAGCGTTGGCATACCGCAAGCTAGACGATGACAGCGGACGCACTTACGAACTCGAACATAGTACAGTAAAATTGATGCGCGGCTTGTTGTTTGCAATGATGCGACAAGCACATAAAGTCGAACAGTTTAAACTTACACAGTCTCCACTC
Organism: Calothrix sp. OTE_75_metabat_31; assembly: GCA_031379725.1. Classification (GTDB taxonomy): domain Bacteria; phylum Cyanobacteriota; class Cyanobacteriia; order Cyanobacteriales; family Nostocaceae; genus JANNFJ01. Next base: position 857 of record JANNFJ010000650.1, on the reverse strand, counting down.
GATGCACTGCACGCAAAATATAACACTGCCACTGGGGATATTGTCGTAGGGGATGATGAATGGGGACATCTGCAAATCGATGCTACATCTATATTTTTGTTGATGTTGGCGCAAATGACAGCATCAGGATTGCAGATAATTTATACTTTAGATGAAGTCAACTTCGTTCAAAACTTAGTTTATTACATTGGTCGAGCGTATCGTACCCCCGATTATGGAATTTGGGAACGGGGTAATAAAATAAATCATGGTAGTGCCGAATTAAATGCTAGTTCCATCGGCATGGCAAAAGCAGCGTTAGAAGCAATCAATGGACTCGATTTATTTGGAGTCAGGGGAAGTCAAGCTTCGGTAATTCATGCATTACCCGATGAAATTGCCCGCACCCGCATTACACTAGAGTCATTATTACCACGGGAATCAGCTTCTAAAGAAATTGATGCTGCATTGTTGAGTGTAATTAGCTTTCCTGCATTTGCAGTCGAAAATTTAGAACTGCGCGATCGCACTCGTAACGATATCATCAATAAGCTGGGTGGCAAATACGGCTGCAAGCGTTTCTTGCGTGATGGACACCAAACTGTTTTAGAAGACACTCACCGTCTCCATTACGAACCTTGGGAACTTAAACAATTTGAACATATCGAATGCGAATGGCCGCTGTTTTTCACCTATCTTGTTTTAGATGGGTTATTTAGAGGGGATAAAGAACAAGTTGAGTATTATCAAAAAGGTTTAGATGCCTTACTAGTCGAGCAGAATGGACTAAATAATACAGACTTTGCGCCCAAACCAAGGGTACGTTTTCGTTGGGTAGACGTTCCTGCGTCTGCGGTTTAGCTTTTTCGGCTTCGATA
>JANNFJ010000645.1:0-5828 GCA_031379725.1 Calothrix sp. OTE_75_metabat_31 | reverse complement strand
AGTCATAATCATTACGGATGCTAGACTTATGTACTTATTCTCTTTTTCAGATGTTACTAACCCTTGAGGGGTGAAACCCCTCAAGAATTCGCCAACGGTATCCTATAGTCTATGGGATGACGATTTTTTATTGTGTGAGGGGTAATACCCCTGTTCTCTACCTCTGTATTCATAATTGTCAAGGATTTAAACCCGACAATTTCTTACAGATAACATAAGTTTTAAACATAAAAGCTACTTAAATAATTATTGCTTTCTATAGAAGATTGCTAATAACGTCACAGTTCCGCAAGTGATAAAACTAATTAAATTGCCATACATCAATATCAAGTCATTTTGATAATAACCATACAATACACCATTAAGCTGAATCAGATTAAAACCAGCAAAAGTTATCAAAGAGATATTTACTGCACTTTTAATTTTAATAATTCTGATTGCTTGGGGAATAAATAAGCTAGCGTTGACTATAAAACCTAAGCCAAAGAAAAAAGTTACTATTTCCTTCATATTTAGCTACGAGGCTTGTTTTTTCTTTTCGATTACAGCTTGCCTAAAACCTAACACAATCAAAATATTAGTCAGCGTTAAAAAAGATTCAGCACTTCCATGCAACCAGTCAACGTTTGCTAAAGATTCTCCATAGTGAACTTGAGCATAAATGCCAGCCGGAATTGTCACAGCTACGAATACAAGCGTGCCGTAAAAACCGTATAGTGCCAGCTTTGGCATTTGTTTACTGCGGGTAATAAACCATAGAAAGCCTAAGTAGGGAAATAGAGAAAGACCGAATAAAGCTTCTTTGGGAATCATGGTTTTTAGGGATTAGGGAATTAATAGTAATATTAATATAGCGTTTCCCAGTTTCATGAGGTACACCAATTTTACAACAAGGTAGGGGCGCAAGGCCTTGCGCCCCTAAATATGTACCTCATCTGTGTGGGAACTGCTATATCTTTTATTAGCTGCATGACCCGCTTGGGGTTTGCAACCCCAGGCGGGTGATTGGGCTAAATAAAAATATTTATCGAGGTGAGTTTTTGAAATAACCAAAAAGATTCAAAACTATCAATAACTATTATTCAACACGACTTAATTCTTCATTAGTAGAATTTTCTTCGTCCTTAATTTTACTATTCCGCCAGATAAAATACGCAGCTATTAAAAGCGTAAAATTACCCAATACAGTCATACTAGCTTGTAACGTCACCAACCATTCTAAAGATGGAGAATTGTCGAATAAATGCCACGTACAAGCACACATGGCGCTGATTAATGCTGGTAACATGGCAAAGGAGAATCCCCACCAAGCGCGATTTTCGGTGAGTGAACCGTATTCCCAAATCAACCAAATCGCGGCTATCCACTCAATGACGCTTGAGACGTGAATTATCCAGGTGGGAATTGAAAGGACATGCATAAAGCAATATTGGTATCGGGGTCAGATATTTAGTTTAGAGGAAAACTGTTAATCTCAAGTTCAAATTCTCTTGTCCAAAATCTAAAATCCTAATTATGCGGGCTTTACTATCTGGGTATTACGGTAAGGGAAACGGTGGGGATGAGGCGTTGTTGGCGACGCTTTTACAAATGTTACCATCGCATGTTACGCCTGTGGTACTGTCGGGAAATCCGCACGAAACAAGCGTGCGCTATGGTGTCGAAGCGTGCGATCGCATGTCAATCCCGACTATCATCAAGTCTTTACGGTCGTGCGACGCTTTTATTTGGGGTGGTGGTAGCCTCATTCAAGATTCCACAAGTGCTATTAGTCCATTTTACTACGGTGGTATCATGGCACTGGCACAAAAAATGGGACTAAAAACGGTTGCATGGGCACAGGGAATTGGCCCGTTGAAACGAGGACAAACACAATGGATAGCGCGTAATACTTTCAGTAATTGTACTAAGGTAAGCGTCAGAGATAATGCTAGCGCTGCCTTATTAAGAGAGTGGAAAGTTCCCCATTTTGTCGCACCAGACCCAGTTTGGGCGCTGGAATCAAAACCAACACCGGGGTTATGGGATTTACCTGCGCCGAGAGTCGCGGTGACATTGCGATCGCATCCGCAATTAACTGCACCGCGTTTGGAACGCTTAACACGAGCTTTGGTTGATTTTCAAAAAGCTACACAAACCTTTATTATTTTATTGCCATTTCAAAAAGCGCAGGATTATGCCGTAGCCCAGGCTATCCAACCTGCCATTAAAGATGTTAGTCAAATTATGTGTTTGGAAGACCCGCAAATATTAAAAGGTGTATTTCGTGGTGTAGAAATGGCGATTGGGATGCGGTTGCATAGCTTAATTATGGCAGCAAGCGAAGGATGTCGGGCTTTTGCCATTAGCTACGACCCCAAAGTAAACCGTTTGATGGAAGATACCGATATGCCAGGTTGGGATTTAGCGAATTTGCCCCAAGACCCCAATGAAATTAGTAAAACTTGGATTGAACATTATGCGAATGGTGAACCGTTATCAGCGGACAAAATTCAGTTTTTATTAGATCGAGCATCAATTCATAAAGCAGTATTAAGCGATGCTTTAAAAATTGGCAATTAATAAGGTGTAAAGACGCGAAATTTCGCGGGGAGCATCCCAATACTGCTCGGTTAAGACGTTTTCCCAGAGTTGATCCCCCTAAATCCTCCTTAAGAAGGGGGACTTTGTAAGGCTTTTAGCCCCCCTTTTTAAGGGGGGTTGGGGGGATCAAAATCCAAAACCTACGCAGTATTGGGGAGCATCCTGTTTCGGCGTGTAGTGCCTACGCACTACAAAATTAGAAATCTGCCAAAACAGGATGCTCCCATTTCGCGTCTCTAATTTCGCGTCAACAGCTTTAACCCTTAGCTGCAAACTTTAAAATTTGGGCTGCGATCGCTAGACTTTCTTCCAAAAGTGCTTCGTTACCCCAACGTTGTACCTGCTGGCTTAACAATGCCTCAGCTTTCTGTTCGGAAAGCGAAGTAACTTGCTGGAATAAGCCCGAAGATTGGGCACCACCTTGGGTTTCCATCCGCATACAGCCACCAGTTTCCGAACAAATCAGCGTACCGCAGTTTGCTTGGGGATTGGTAGAACTTAACCGCAGCGCAATCAAATCCCCAGGAATTTCACCAGCATCACCCGTTGGCACCCCAGCTAATTCGGCTTCGATTTGGCGTTGGTCGGGGGCAAGGAGTCTCACCTTTGTAATCTCATAATCGCCCTTTTCGTTTTCATAGGCAACAGGCTTCCAATTTAAGCGACTCGCCAACCAACCCAGGTACAGCAATGCTTGTACCGGACTGCCTTTTTCGTAATCAATATTTACCCGGTCAACTTCACCCAAAGCTGCACGACGTTGAGGTGCATCGTAAGCTTCCGCTGCTAATTCCTGCCATCCAGCTAACCTACGCCAATTCAAATCGGCTATTGGTAAGCCTTTTTCTACTAACTCTTGCAAGTTGAGTAAATCCTTCTCAGGCTCGTTAAAATTGCACGAATCGACAATGACATTATTACAAACAGCCGCCAGACGTTTAAATATGGGGTTGTTGTAATCGGGTGTTGCTTTCCACCAAAGGAATTTAGGCAAACCACCAATCAGCAAAGCCGGAATCATCCCACCAATTCGTTCGAGTGCTTGAACAGTACCAGTCAGGGTAATATATTCGCAACAAATCAACGTACTTGATGACTGTTTTTGAATCGGACAATATGCGGCAACTTGGGCTTTGACACCTTCGTCTTCACCGACGACAGGGGACAAGGTAATAATTCGGCAAGGGTTGCGAAGGGCAATTTCATCGGCAATGCGAGGGTTTTTTGAATCTGACCCATAGGATGCATTTTCAGAAATTTTTCCCGAAGCTCGACCCTTGGCAATTTCTCCACGTAGCACTGCAATTGTATCGGTTGTTGCTGTTCCAGATTCGGGAATCCCATAGGATTTTTGAGCTAGACGCAACGCCGATTCGGTTTGCGGCCCCAAAATCCCATCAATCGGACCATTATAAAATCCCAACGCTGCCAGCATTTGCTGCGTTTCTTCGGGTTCGTAAACAACCAAACTAAATGTAGTAGCGCGAGTAACAGCAGGGGAAGTCCCGTCATCACCTGTTAGTCCATAGCTTTGCCAAATTTGTCCTAATTCGGCTTCGATATCGGTTAGCGAAACATCTTTAGGAGCCTGAAGCGAGTAAATTGTCGGAGCTTGAGAAACCATAATTGTTGTAGATTTTAGATTTTGTTATTTGTCATTAGTCGTTTGTTATTTGTCATTTGTCATTTGTCATTTGTTATTAGTTAGTAGTTGTTTGTCATTAGTTATCGGTCATTAGAAATAACTAATCGTTAACAACACACCAATGACAACTGACCAATGACAACCAACAACTGACAACTTACCAATGACAACTGACCAATGACTATTATTTAAAGCCTCCGCCAACGGCGACCGTCGCGGTTAATCAATAACTCGGCTTCGACGGGTTCCCATGTACCAGCTTCGTAGCGGGGAATTAGTAATGGGTCGGAGGGTGAATCCCACACACTTAAAGCAGGTGTGACAACCTGCCATGCAGCTTCTACTTCGTCACCTCGTGTAAACAAAGTTTGGTCGCCCATCATACAATCCAAAAACAAGCGGTCGTAAGCATCGGAAGTTGCTGCGATTCCAAAAGAACCGTAGCTAAAGTCCATATCAACTGAACGAGTTCGGAAATCAGCACCCGGCATTTTGACCTCAAACCTTAAAGAAATCCCTTCGTTAGGTTGAATCCGCATTGTCAAAACGTTGGCATTAACCTGTTGGGCTGCAGATTGGAAAATACGCGAAGGTACTTCGCGGAAATGGATGGATATTTCGCTGACTTTTTTCGGCATTCGTTTACCAGTTCGTAGGTAAAAAGGAACACCTTGCCAGCGCCAATTATCAATTACAAACTTCATCGCCACGAAAGTCGGCGTTGTTGAGTTGGGGTTGACTCCTGGTTCTTCACGATACCCAGCAACCTGCTTCCCTTTCATCCACCCGGCGCTGTATTGACCGCGTATTGCCGATAAATCTAAATTATTTACATCCGCAAGTCTAGTTGCTTGCAGTACTTTTACTTTTTCAGTACGGATACTTTCAGCATCCATTGCATTCGGGGCTTCCATTGCGGTCATGCAGTAAAGTTGCATGAGGTGGTTTTGCAGCATATCGCGCAATGCACCCGAAGATTCGTAATAACCGGCACGGTCTTCAACACCTACGGTTTCAGCAACGGTTATTTGTACGTGGTCTACAAAACGACGGTTCCACAAAGGTTCAAAAATTGCATTCGCAAAACGGAACACCAACAAGTTTTGAACTGTATCTTTACCCAAGTAGTGGTCAATGCGGTAGACTTGGTTTTCTTTACAATATTTCTGAACGATAACGTTAAGGCTTTTTGCCGATGCCAAGTCTCGACCAAAGGGTTTTTCAATTATCAAACGATGCTTGTAAGGGTCTTCAAGCATTTTCGCTGTCCCAAGCTGTTTAATAGCTTCGGGAAAAAGGTTCGGTGACAGCGACAGATAGAACATGCGATTACCTCGCGTTCCCCGTTTTTCGTCGAGTTCGGTTAAAAATTTCTTGAGTTTCTGATAATCTTCGGGGTTATCGGTATTACCAGAACAATAGAACAAACCTTGAGAGAAGTCTTGCCAAAGTTCCTCTGGATGTACGCCACCGTGAGCCTCTTCCATACCTTTCCGCATCTGCTCGCGGAAGTATTCGTGAGTCCAATCACGACGGGCAACACCGACAATTGTAGTTTCGGGGGGAATGCGCCGTTCTTTTCGCAGTTTATACAGCGATG
>JANNFJ010000630.1:0-4163 GCA_031379725.1 Calothrix sp. OTE_75_metabat_31 | reverse complement strand
TACCGTGGGATAACCAAAAATATTCATGGAAGGGGTAATATTTTTCTCGGAGCCGAAATAACCGTAGGGCACGATGTATCGTGCCCCTACCATACCGTGGGATAACCAAAAATATTCATGGAAGGGGTAATATTTTTCTCGGAGCCGAAATGACCGTAGAGGCACGATATATCGTGCCCCTACCATACCGTGGGATAGCAAAAAATACGGTTGCGATGGGTCATAACCCTGATTAGCCAGCGGTATCATTCAAAAAATCGGGGATCTAATAACCCCACTAAAATTAATGACACGAACCACTATTTGGTTATATTAAAAGCAGTATAACTAAATTACTCATTGTAAATACGTTACACAAAAGCCTTGTCCTGTGCTAGCTTATACAAGCTTAAGTATCAACGAACACTATCACCATGAATGAAGGTATCTATTATTACCGTTGTCCGTAACAATCAAGCAACGATAGCCCATACAATTGATTCAGTACTCAATCAAGACTATCAGGACATTGAATATATAGTCATTGACGGATGCTCTACAGATGCTACAGTCAGTATCATCAAGTCCTACGGCAATCGAATCAGTAAATTTATTTCTGAGCCAGATAAGGGCATGTATGATGCAATGAATAAAGGATTAAAACTAGCAACAGGAGATATAGTTGGACTGCTAAACTCTGATGATTTTTACGAAAGCAACTTTGTCATTTCACAAATTGTACGTGAATTCACCCGTCGAACAGTCGATTTAGTTTTTGGTGACATAGTTTTTGTAAATCCTCTAAATGTTGAACGTATAGTTCGCTACTACAGTTCAGCAAACTTTCACCCCGAAAAATTTAGCTGGGGTTGGATGCCTGCTCATCCAAGCTGCTTCCTCAAACGCAAAGTCTATAACAAGTACGGTTATTATCGGACAGATTATAAACTTGCTTCCGATTACGAGTTGCTTTTAAGATTGGTCGGAATTCATAACATATCTTACAGTTATCTTCCTAATGTGCTAGTCAGAATGAGACCTGGAGGTGCCAGTAATAAGAATCTTGCTTGTAGATGGATTTCTAATCAAGAAATTTTGAGAGCTTGTGCAGAGCATGGTATTGAGACTAATTTTTTAAAGCTTTTAGCTAGATATCCGGCTAAAATTTTAGAAAAAATCTCGGTTTACCACAAAAGGAAATTCTTCCAAAAAGAGCAAAATACACCAGTTGGAGAAGAAGAGACATCGGTTGCGTTGCGAACTCCAGAAATATATTCATTAAGATCAAATTCTTCAAAATCTGAACAAATTCTGTAGAGACGTTACATGTAACGTCTCTACGACAACAGATGAAACGCTTCATACAGCAACAGTATCAGTTTCATTAATATATACATGTATAGCGAACAATTAACAATTTCAGTAATTATACCAGTGCATAATGGAGGCAGCAGCTTTCGTCAATGTTTGTCGAGCTTCTCAAATCTCGCTAATGTGTATGAAATCATTATCGTTGCCGATGGTGATACAGATGGTTCTGGGATTGCGGCTGAAGAATTTGATGTAAAGGTGCTGCGAACTCCTAGCCGTAAAGGCCCTGCTTATGCCCGTAATTTTGGTGCTAGTGTTGCTAAAGGAGATATTCTTCTCTTTATCGATGCTGATGTTACCATCAAGCCAGATATAATTAATCGGATACAAACCGTGTTTGAGTGCGAACCCGATTTAAGCGCTTTAATCGGGTCATACGATGATGCACCAGGAGCAACAAATTTTTTGTCGCAATATAAAAATCTATTCCATCATTACATCCATCAGACAGCTAATGAAGAAGCGTTTACGTTTTGGGGTGCGTGCGGTGCTATCCGTCGTCAGGTTTTCCAGCATTTGGGTGGTTTTGATGAAAGTTATCGGCAACCGAGCATCGAGGATATTGAACTTGGCGATCGCATAAAAAGTGCAGGTTACCGGATACGGCTAATTAAAGATTTGCAAGTAAAACATTTAAAGCGTTGGAATGCTGTTTCATTATTAAAAGCAGAAATTTTTCACCGTGCGCTGCCTTGGACAGAATTAATATGGAGTCGGCGACAATTGAATAATGACCTCAACCTTGGACTCACAAGCCGTCTAAGCGTAGTTTTAGTTTGTGCGTTACTAGGAGCATTAATAGGTAGCTGGTGGTATTCTGGATTTCTATTTTTAGCTTTGGGATTAGCTGTACTGCTATATTGGCTAAATTCGCTAGTTTATAAATTCTTTTTAGAAAAACGCGGTTTGTGGTTTACTTTGCGCGTAATTCCCTGGCATTGGTTTTACTATCTCTACGGTGGTGTCGCGTTTGCTTTTGGTACTTGTAACTACTTGTGGCAGCAGTTACTTACGTCAACTCGAAGTAATCAATCAAAAAATAATATTACCATCCATGAATAAACATCCTGTCGTAATTATTGGAGCGGGCCCCGCAGGTTTAACTGCTGCGTATGAACTAGTAAAGCTTGGTATTAAACCGATAGTACTAGAACAAGCATCTCAAGTTGGGGGCATTTCTCGAACCGAGACATACAAAGGCTACCACATTGATATTGGCGGTCATCGCTTTTTCACTAAAGCTCCAGCAATACAGCAATTATGGCAGGAAGTTCTTGGCAAAGATTTTATCAAAGTGTCACGCTTATCGCGCATTTATTACCAAGGTCGTTTTTTCCAATATCCTCTGAATTTATTTGATGTCATCCGCAAGCTGGGTATTTGGGAAAGTTTCTTGATTTTAATGAGCTACCTGAAAGCGCAATGGCAACCTCTACCAGTTGAGGATAATTTTGAGCAGTGGGTAATAAATCGTTTCGGCAAACGTCTTTATCAAAGATTTTTCAAAACTTACACCGAAAAAGTTTGGGGAATTCCCTGCAATCAAATCCAAGCCGAATGGGCAGCACAACGCATTCAAGGTTTATCAGTAAAAATCGCAATATTAAATGCTATTTTTGGAGCAAATAATACTAAAACCTTGATAAAAGAGTTTGACTACCCAATCTTAGGACCTGGGATGATGTGGCAGCGCTTTCAGGAAGAAATCGAAAAATTAGGCGGTGAAGTCTGGTTGAATACAAAAGTATTAAGCATTGAACGTCAGGGAGACTGCATTACAAAAGTAATTGCCGAACGGGATAACAACCTTATTCAAATTAAGGCTGAACATTTTATCTCTAGTATACCCGTGACAAAACTGGTACAGAATTTAAGTCCACTGATGCCGCAACAAGTGTTGGAAGCATCAAGTCAACTCAAATATCGAGATTTCTTGATAGTGGCACTGATTATAGATACTCCCCATCTATTCCCCGATAACTGGATCTATATTCATAATCCTGGGGTAAGAGTCGGACGTATACAAAACTTCAAAAATTGGAGTGCTGCAATGGTTCCTGATTCTAGCAAGACTTGCTTGGGAATGGAATATTTTTGTACTGTTGGAGATGACTTGTGGTCAATGTCCGACGATAAATTGATTGATTTGGCAAAGAATGAATTAAAGAGTTTAGGTATAGCTAAAGGCAAGAATGTAGAAGACGGTGTTGTAATTCGTCAACCCAAAGCTTATCCAGTGTACGACCATGAATACCGCAAGCATTTGAAAGTTATTCAAAACTTCCTGGTAAAAATAGAGAATTTGCAAACTACTGGTCGTAACGGTATGCATCGGTATAATAATCAAGACCATTCGATGCTTACCGGATTATTAGCGGCAAGAAATATCTTGGGAGAAAAACATAATTTATGGGAAGTGAATACCGAACGGTCTTATTATGAAGAGTTTATGAACAAGCCAGAGAAGCAAAAAAAGGTTATTACTAAATTCTATTAATAAAATTGTGGAGGAAAACATGAACAATAGTAGTTATGCCAAAATGTCAGTAATTATTGTTACTCTAGATAATTATGAAACTATTCGTAAGACAATGCGATCGCTCTCCTTGCAGACTGTCACAGAACAGTTGGAAATTATAATTGTCGCACCTGACAATGCAGAACTGGGTTTAGTTGAATCTGAACTCAAAGATTTTTTCCAATACCGTGTTGTAAAAGTGTTACAAATAGAAGCTTCCGCAGTTGCTCGCTCTGCGGGTGTCCGTGCTGCAACGGCACCAATTGTTGTTTTTGGAGAAGACCATGCTTATCCT
>JANNFJ010000629.1:0-4767 GCA_031379725.1 Calothrix sp. OTE_75_metabat_31 | reverse complement strand
ATGTCGTCGAGAAATTTCGTCTAAACTACCAAATGGGGAATCCATGACGATTGGAAAGGTGCTGCTTTCGGGAAGCATGAGTATTTTTTTCTTCTCACTCCAATCGCGTACTTTATCAATAATACTGCTGATGAATGATAGACTCAGAATTTGATTTTCACCTGTTGAAGCAGCAACTGGCATTTCTATTCCTAAAGTATTTTCAACTAAGGTAAGTTCGTATTTTTCACTAATTTTGGGAATGTATGGCGCAGGAGAAATTTCGCTAAATATTTCTTGGACTCTTTTTTCTAATTGCAATCTAAAATGGTTTTCTTGACGGATTTTGACTTCGGTTAATCTATCAATTGCGTCTTGGGTTGCGTTAATACGACGCTGTGCTAATAATTGCTTTTCTTCATTAAATTTCTGTTTGGCTACTAGTTTGCTTAGAGCATTTAATTCATCTTTTAAAGTTTCTATTTGTTGTTCATTTCTACCTTGTTCAAAAGTCAATTCGGAAATTTTCGTTTCGATTTCATCCAATCTTTTTTGCAAACTGCGAATTTCTTCATTTGGGTCTTTTCGCAATCTTTCTTGTAGATTATCTAATTCTAAATCGATTTGAGACACACTTTGCCGAATTTCATTAATTTCTAATTGTTCTCTATCGACTTCTTCCCAAAATGATGCCGCTTGTTTGTCGATTTCATCGACTTGCGCTGCCACTCGAATCGCAGTTTCTTCGACAGCAGAGGAACCTGCTTTATTTAGCCAACTTTTGACGCGATACCTTCGGTCAGCTTCGCTATCGCACTCTGCTTTTTCCTCATGCAAATCCGCTCCACATATACATTTATTTGTTATCAATAAGTTGTTAATAAATTCCCGCGAAATTCCCGATTTTAAGTCACCCCGTTCTTTTAAAGCTGCAATAATCGTCCGAAAGCTAGCATTAATATCGGGGAGTAACACAGTATAACCGCGTGTAGAAATTAAACGTTTGATATTTTCCCGACTTTTTCGTAATTGTTCTTGCTGTGCAGCTTTTTGAACTTCCAAATCCTGCCGTCTTTCTTGCAGTTCTTTTGCCGCACTCAGTTCGCGCAATCGAGTACTTGTTTCTTTTTTGAAAGTATCTTGGTATTCTATTTCTCGATAAATTTCTTTTTGACGTTTCTCGATTCCTTCAATATCAAGTTCGGTTTTACTTTGCTGCTTGAGAAGCTTTTTAATTTCCGAATTTCCAATTGCCCGTAAGTCATTTTCTAGACTACGTTTCGCTTCCCCCAAATGCCGAATCGAACGATTTATTACTTCCACACCCAAAAGCATTTTTGTTGCTTCGGCGATTTCTGCCTTTTTATCGCTGCGAACAATCTGCTCAATTCGTTCACCATCAAAGAAAAAATACTGATGCAAACTACTCGGTAAAATTTGATTGATGATTTCCTCTGGTTGCTGCGGTGGTAAATACCAACGTCCATCATCGCCTGCAACCTGCATGTACAATTCGGTTTTACCCGCTTCAAAATCAGTCTCGGTTTTATATACCCGACATTGACGCTTGACTCGGTAGCGTTTGTTATCGTGTTCCCAGGATACCTCCACCCAACATTCCACTGGCTGCCCGATTTTTGCTTCCGCGATCGCACGTTTATTTGCAATTTGTTCAACCGATGCAAATGCAGCACTAAATTTTTCATAAAGTGCCCAGGTAAAAGCATTTAATAAGCTCGTTTTCCCTGTCCCATTGTTACCGTGAATTACTGTCGTATTTTCAACTTCATTCCCAGCTAAGATTATTTCCGGTGTCTTGCCATAAAACGAGCGAAAGTTACAAAGCTTTATTGATATTAGCTTCATCGCACAGCTTCTTTTATTATTGTTAAAATATCATCATTAATGTGACCAAAACTTTTTTTATCAAGTCGGGCTTTTTCAACTTGCCATACTTGTTCGATTATTAATTTTACTTCGGGTGAGGCACTATGAATCGGCTCCTGCACTTCATCTATATTATGTTGTTTCATTTGTTTTTAAAAAGAAGTTTAAACAATTGTAGTTGTTTACACTAAATTATTCTATCCGTGAAGTCACTGTAATTAAATTAGCAGGAAATATGGTTAGAAAGCTTATTATTACTATTCTTTTTCTTAACTATGTATTATTTTGAACCCCTTCCCCCTTATTCTTTCCCTTATACAGGGCTGTTTCATTCTTTATGAAAAAAATAGGAAATTTTGATTTATCGTTTTAATTTTAGACAGCCGCAGGGGCGGGGTCTCCCCGCACTCATAATATTGTAGGGTGAACTAACTATCTGCAAGTTCATTGAACACAGTATATTTTTATATATCTAATAACCCATATTGCTTTTGCAAATGCAACAATTGAATTCTCGCTTCCCCAGCATTATCAGCCAAATCAGCAAATTCAACAAAACGCCGCAATTCCTTCCTTAACAAATTCCTCTCAACTTCTAGTGTTTTCCTATCTAAATCTGGCGGCACAACAATCATGTCAAATATTGTTGCTCTATCTTTACCGGGATGCGGACGTAAAACGCGGCCCCGACGTTGAATAAATTGACGCGGATTGCCCGAACTAGAAAGAATTACAGCCGTCTTAATTGCTGGAATATCAACTCCTTCATCTAAACAACGAATAGCTACTAAACCCTGTAATTCTCCACTTTCAAATTGACGGCGCAAATTTTCTCTTTCTCGTAAAGATGTATGTGCTGTATAAGTAGTAACTCGATAATTTAATTCCGCACCTAAAATTTTAGAAACCGAATTGAGTTGATGTAAATTAGACCGTGCCCCTGGTTCGGGCGAACCATCGCTACAATAAAACAAAGTATGTGCAGTTTCTCGGCGCGTTTTCATTAAATTGCGTAAAGCATGTAGCTTATTTTCAGCCGCCCCAATTAACCGCGCTCGTTGCATTAATAAATGGGTTATATCTTCATTCCCTTCAATCCCATCTAAATTGGGATTTTCTTTATCCCTATATAATAACGCACGCCCAATCTTATTTGTTATTTTAGAGTAATTAATACTTTCTAATTCCGTTAACTCCACAAGAATCGGATAATATAAATAGTGAACCAAAGCACCTTGGTCAATCGCATCTTTAAGCGTAAACTCAGGCTGAATAACTGCGCCAAAATAATCAAATAATGATTGAGTTCCATCTTCATCGAAATATCGTTCGGGTGTCGCGGAAAGTGCTAGCCGCAATCCCACAGACCGAGGTAGACTTTCTTCAAGTTTTGGCGCACCCAAATTATGCGCTTCATCACCAATAATTAAAGTACGTTCGGGTAAATATTTAAGTTGTGATTGAAAGCGTTCATTAATTAAAGTCGAATTAGTCGTAATTATAGTGATAAACTGCTGCGAACCAGAGTTAATATTATATAGTTGTGTCGATAGTTCATTTTGCCATGTACGCACATTCTCAAAAGCAAGAATAGGCTGTAAGTTAAATTTTTCGCATTCCCTTGCCCACTGGGTCACAAGATGACGATAGGGACAAATCACCACTAAGACTTGTAAATTGATTTGTTTGTAAAGTTCGCAAGTTATAGCTAATGCAGTAATCGTTTTACCACTACCCGTCGCCATTTTCAAAGTACCTCGACCATTATTCGCAAACCAGTTGCGGATAGCTTGGTATTGGTAGGGGCGTAATCGTAAAGATGCAGGCATCTGCGGGCATCCAGGTGATGGTTGCCCACTAATTTTATAATTAGCTTTGGGTTCGGCAACCCGATCGAATATTGATAGTTTAGTTGAAAGTTGGAATATTGGCGCTTCGTCCGATTGATGCTTTACCCTGTTTTGCGTTAGATACATGGCAGTTAGGGATTAGGGATTAGGGAGTAAGGAGCAAAAAAGAGGATTTTGGGTAATTTTAAGTTTGGACTTTACACTCAAATCTCTCGCCCACTCTTTCTTTGTGTACTTTGTGTCTTTGTGGTTATTTCATCCATATTTTATTAAGCGCTGCATCGCAGGCTACATGGATTTGACCGTTATTTTCTTGAATTCGTTGTGTAAGTTACGGCGTTGCTGAAAATATTTGCTTCGTATTGTCCTACTTGATAGCCATGTGGATACAATGTAGTTTCCTAATGGCTACCAAGAAGAATTAATTACGAGCTGCGGCATGACATAACTTACACAAACAAGAGGTATTTGATGCTAACGCGGACACCTCAATTTAGGTTATCGATTTGGTAACCTTTAATTGCAACCACGCCAAACAGCCACAAGCGAACCCTGAACCTGCACTTGTACAGCATTGACTTCGATCGGGCTGTATTTACGGTTAGCAGGTTGGAGAGTAACGCGATCGCCATTTCGGTAAAATCGCTTTAAAGTAGTACCATAACCATCGACACGAGCAGCAACAATCGTCCCATTTTTGAGATAATCGGGTTCTTGTACCGGACGCAAAAATACTAGGTCACCATCGGCAATCAAATCTTCAATCATGCTATCTCCTGCCACCCGCAGCGCATAGGTTTGCGCTGGTAAGGTCATGTTCATAAAATCAACATGCTCGACAGCATCGCTAAATGGTTCGATTAAACCACCTGCTGCAATTGTTCCCAAAACTGGTACTCCGGTTTTAGGCGATCGCAAAACTCGAATTGTTCGAGCTTTACCTTCATGCCATTCGATATATCCTTTGGTGCGTAAATGCTCTAGACGACTTTGAATTGGCGCGGGTGACTTCAAGTTCATTGCTTGCATCATTTGCCTGATAGAAGGCGAA
>JANNFJ010000620.1:0-9032 GCA_031379725.1 Calothrix sp. OTE_75_metabat_31 | reverse complement strand
CAGGGTGGATTTGCCCGACGACACCATGCCAATTAGGTGTATCAATCCGCACAAAGTCAAGGTTTGAGAACTAGTTAGAGTCACGCTACCGTCCTCGAAGAGTTCTAGAGCTACCCTAGATACGCGATATTCCCAAGTTTGTTTTCGTTTCGATTCATCTTCAGATTCCACAAGTTCGGGACACAATATCGAATCCATCCAACGTGCAGTCTCTTTCAACTCGTCCCATGTAACAACAATAGGCTCGCGCTCTGTTCTTCCTACCAAGATATGGCTAGCAGGTGGTTGAAATATTAACTCTTCGGGAATTTCTACGGTAGCTAGGTATCGATCCGATTCGCATTTATACAGCGCGGCTTCCGTTACCCATCGCAACGCTTTGTGACTGTAAGGCAATCACCCAAAGCGAATCTGCCCTTGCTCCCGGTACTAGCTGCGACAACAAATAAAGACCTAGCTCAATGTCGCAGAATTTCGCAAACTTTAAATGTATTTCGATTTCTAATCGATGTTTAGTCAAAGTACGCCTTAAGTCGCGTCGCCAGGAATTTGTATCCCGCATTACTTCAACCTCCGCAGATGATTCCGCACATCCCTAATTAATTCGCTTTCAAACTTGACCTTAATCTCCTTGGGAAGCGGACAATGATTGCAAAAAGCTCGCTTGTAATCGGAACGTTGTTCTTTACGATCGTCGGGAAAAACAAAGTAGGCTTTTGTCCAAGGGGGATTACTGGGAATAGGAGGATTTTCCAACTTCACTTTCAAAGCTAATAAAAAGGGATTAGCCCAATCTTTCACATCAATTGCCCATGCTTCCCCATCTCGAAAAACAATTCGTAAATCGTAGCTATCAAAATTGGGCCAAAGTTCGACTTGGAGTTTTGAATTGCCCAATTTTTCTAACTTTTCTGTGAGCCTTAACTCAGCACGTCCGGGTGCAGCAATAAACCGTCGCAATCCACGTTTGAGCCAGAGAACCTTATGTTTTTCCAGGATTTGACTGCCCCTACTAATACCTTTTGCACGACAGCGTTCTTCTGCACAAACCAATTCTTCTTTAACAGTGCGGTGCATAATATTACTGCAATTTGCACAGCACTGAAAGTAACCATCTACCGCATAAGATTCGGGAGCCGGTTCGTAAGCAGCGTGAATCTGTTCTTCAAGCCTTTCCAATGATGGTTCGATACAACGTTGGAGTATCTCAAACTCAGTCAGCACTGGTTTACTGATTAGCATTTGCCGAAAAGCAACATAGGAATCAGGAGCATTCGCTGACTTACAAATTCCCATCGCATTTAGTAGTAACTGCTTTTGAGTCAATTCAGCCTCAATGTCAGAACTGGCAACAGCCCACTCTTCGCAAATAGTTGTGGGAATTTCAGTATCGAGCAGTTTGTCATGGGCTGCAATTCTTTCCTCTGGTAGTTGCAGAAACCACTCTGCCAGAGGTTGGCGACACCAAGAAAGCAAATCAGGTATACCTTGGGGCGGAGTTTTACCTTGACGCAAACAATTTAAAATCAGCCGATCCAAGCCTCGTTGCATCTCTTTTGGATAGGGAAGCCTGGGTGCTTTACCATTTTTGACTATTTCCGCAAGTTTAATTACCCCACTCGCAATTAGATGTAACGTCAGTTCATCAGCTGAAAGTTCTGGTTTTGCACTCCCAATAATCATTTCTCACTCCACAAACAAGCGGGTAAATCCTGACTGGAAAAACTTTTTGGCGCTTTTATCGCCATTGACAAGTTCTTAGATACGCTAACTCACAAGATTACAACCACAGGTTTTGAGGTTATCTCTGTACGTGTGGCTTTGAGTTGTAATGAAATATTAGGCAGTACTTTAATAAAAAACATCCATCAATGTCAATCAAATATAGTTCAGTAAAACTTATGTTTACACCACAAACAGTTTGCGATATTGACATTAAAGCAGTATTTTATAAAGTGTCACAAACTAGATAATTTTTTTACTTTTTAATGATTTGCACTCAGGAGTTTTACACAGAAGTAGGTTGTCGGATTCGGCGAGCGAGGGAAAAACTTGGATTGAGTCAAGAATCGCTTGCTCGTCTTGTTTCACTAACCCGGACATCGGTGACAAATATTGAAAAAGGTAGACAAAAGTTTTTGGTTCACACGTTGATGGATTTGGCTTCAGCATTGCAAGTTGATGCTGTTACGTTGCTTCCTCAGAACAACAGTAGCCTCGAAACTCAACTCGATGAACTATTGAAAGACCATTCTCCCCAAAAGCGGGATTGGATTAAGGATGTAGTTGTATCTGTAGAGGAGGAAGAAAACTGGTGACAGTTCGACGTAAGTACGTTTGTACGATTGTAAGGCAACTTCTTGATGACCACAATATTCAAGCACCTCCAGTTTTTGTTGAGGAATTAGCACAGGCTTTAGGTATACGAGTACAGAAAAAACCAGCAGATGATACGCTATCGGGTTTTTTGATCAGGGATTTAAAAAATCATCGTGCTGTTATTGGCGTAAATAGTTCCCATTCTGAAAATAGACGACGATTTACGGTTGCTCATGAACTGGGACATTTTTTGTTACACAAAAGCGGAATAATCTACGTAGATGACGTAAATAATATATTTCGAGTTCAACATCGAGACGAAAATTCAAGTAAGGGAGAAAATTTTGAAGAAAAAGAAGCTAATCTTTTTGCGGCAGAGCTTCTAATGCCAAAAAAGTTTTTAGAGAAAGACCTTGCGAGCTTGACAACGCTTAATTTATTAGATGAAGAAGAATTAAAAAAACTTGCTGATTCTTACAAGGTGAGTACGCAAGCTTTAACATTCCGTTTAGCTTACTTAAGATATATTGTGCTATAAAACCATGTATTTAAATGTACAGACTAGATTATTAATTATACGTGACTCCACATTCATGAAAAATCAAGCTGCTGTATGATAAAAAATACTCTCTATGTGCATCAACGAAAAAAAACAGGATATTGGTAGAGGCTATCCGTGCTTGAAGTATTTGTAAAGATGATAAATAAAGCGCGATCGCCTAACTTGTCTCTTTAAGACCTCCAACAGCTTCTTAACAAAAATACATATGAAAAATATCTAAAATATGACTACCTCACACTATTAAAATGGGAAACAGGTCATGTTAGCTAGTTCAGCCATATATCAAGTTACCTGGGAAAAATTACCAGACGATTTTGTTTTAGATGGCGAACCTGTGGATAATATTAATCAACCACCCCTTGCTGCGGCGTTAACCGAAAGCTTAGAACTTGCTGGAAAATTACTACCTAATAGCTTAACCACAACTAATTATGGGATTTGCGCCACTTTAAATAATAAGGTTGTCGTCAAAGCTCCTGACTGGGCTTATATTCAATCAATTCGCGTTCCGCGTTCGGAGGTGATACGTAGCTATACCCCGCAACTTCAAGGAGATATTCCCGTCCTTGTTATGGAATTTATTTCCGATACAGAAGGTAAAGAATATTCTAGCAAACCAACTTATCCGCCGGGAAAGTGGTTCTTCTACGGAAAAGTTTTACAAGTTCCTAATTATGGCATTTTTGAACCAAGTATCGGAGAGTTGGAAGTTTACAAATTAGATGATTCTGGAAACTATCAACTTCAAACCCCAGATGCAAATAATCGGTACTTTATTGCCCAAATGAACCTGTTTTTAGGTGTATGGCAAGGCATTCGAGAAAATCGCAATGATTATTGGTTGCGCTGGTGGGACGAAAATGGCGAATTATTGTTATGGGGTTCCGAAGCCGCAACACAACAACGTCAACGTGCTGAAAGATTGGCACAGCAGCTAAGGGACGCTGGTATCGAACCTGAGTTGTAAGTGCTTTAATGCAAGATGATTTCCAATTTATTTGGACAACCATAGATAAAGAAAAAACCTGGTTTTCTCAAAGCCGGGTTTTTATTTAGCATAAGTTTAGCAAACAATTCTTTCAAATACGCTCCTAGTCAGGATTGATTTTTATTAAGACTTACACAAAATACCTCCCTACCTCTTATTTCTCTGTGTTCTCTGTGTCCTCTGTGGTTCACATTCCGTTAAAACTGCGTAAGTCCTGTTTATAAGGGACTTCCGATTAAAAAATTATCCGATCGTGAGGGCGCAATGCCTTGCGCCCCTACAGATTAATTTTGGATCTGGGATAATTTATTTTCTATTGTTTCCTAATCGCAAGCTTTAGAAAAATTTACATTTATATTTGCATTAACTAGCAAGTTCCTACTAAAAAGATAAGTCAAATTGTCGCTTCAACTACTTGATGTAAATCTTTTTATAAATAATCATTCTTGGGTAAGAGGATAATTTGCAAAGCAACGCGCAAATAATGCTATAACTAAAATTTATTTATACTAACTAATTTCAACCCATACCTTTTTACTATATGATTTCCTCTACTCCTGACTTAGATAACATTCTAGTTGTTGATGATTCCCCCGATAACGTATTCCTAATTAAAACCATTTTGGAAGAAGAAGGTTATGTAGTTTCTACGGCAGAAAATGGTTTGAATGCACTGGCAAAAATCACAGAATCAAGCTTCGATTTAGTATTGTTAGATTTGATGATGCCAGGAATGGATGGTTATCAGGTAACTCAGCATATCCGTGCAAATAAGGAGTTACGGTTTATGCCAATCCTCCTAATTACGGCACATGATTCGCCCAATGTCGCACAAGGACTTGACTTAGGAGCCGATGACTTTATTCGCAAGCCTGTAACGGTAGATGAGTTACTAGCACGGGTGCGTTCTTTGTTACGCCTTAAACACAGTATCGATGAACGCGATGAAATTGCTCGTCAGCGTGAAGATTTTGTCTCGCGTCTTACCCATGACTTACGTACACCCCTGGTTGCAGCCGAACGAATGCTGGAGCTTTTACAGCAAGGTGCTTTGGGTGAATTTTCGCCACAAATCATGGAAATTATGACCATTATGGGGCGCAGCAATAGTAATTTGCTAGCAATGGTTAATACGTTGTTGGAAGTGTACCGCTTTGAGGCAGGACGGAAAACATTAGCGTTTCAACCTGTAAATTTACAAAATTTGCTGCATGAGGTAGTAGGGGAATTAACTCCTTTGGCACAACCAAAAGGATTGGGGGTAAATTTGGAAGTCACAGGGGTGTCAGATGGATTTATAGTGATAGGCGATCGCTTGGAACTTCACCGTCTTTTTACTAACTTAGTTGGTAATGCCATTAAGTTTACCGATAAAGGTGGGGTAACTATCCATCTTACCCCCGCTAGTAATACCGATGAATTAGTTACGATTGAGGTTGCGGATACTGGTGTAGGTATTCCGGAGGAAGAACAAGCTACATTATTTGAGCGGTTTCGTCAAGGTAGCCATAAACGTTCGGGTAGCGGTTTGGGGTTATATCTTTCCCGTCGCATTGTCGAAGCACATCAAGGAACCATTGAAGCTACTTCTGTGGTTGGGAAAGGAAGTGTGTTTTGTATCCGTTTGCCAGTTAAACTGTAACTATAGCAATTCGTGCATCAAACAAAATCCCCAACTTCGTAATTGTGGGGGATTTGGGTCTTTGATACAAAATTACAATATTGCATTGTTAAAAAAATGGGTGTTCAATCAATCATAGATATTGTTAGCAAGCAGCGTTGTTTCTTTGATAGTGAAATAACTAAAGATGTTTCGTTTCGTTTCCAGCAGCTTCAAACTCTAAAACGGTTGATAATCGACCATGAATATGCAATAAATCAAGCATTAATTGCCGACTTAAAGAAGCCAATTGTTGAAACTTATACTTCGGAAATTGCTGTCATTATTAAAGAGATTGATAACACGCTTCGTAATCTCAAAAAATGGAGTCAACCCAAAGTAAAAGCTGTTTCATGGCAATTATTACCAGCGTTTGGACAAATATATCCCGAACCATTGGGTGTGGTTTTAATTATTGGGGCTTGGAACTATCCAGTACAACTAAATATCTTGCCATTAGTGGGTGCGATCGCAGCCGGGAATTGTGCGATTATCAAACCTTCTGAATTTGCTCCCCATACTTCGCATTTGCTTGCCGACCTCATATCAAAATCTTTTCTAAACGAGTATATTACTGTTGTTGAAGGTGATGTAGAAACGAATAAGTTACTACTTCAAGAAAAGTTTGATTATATCTTTTTTACAGGTAGTTCTGCCACAGGTAAAATTATTATGGCAGAGGCAGCAAAACATCTTACACCTGTAACTTTAGAGTTAGGTGGAAAAAGCCCTTGTATTGTGGATTGTGATATTAATTTGGAAGTTGCTGCACGTCGCATTACTTGGGGAAAATTCTTTAATGCAGGACAAAGTTGCGTATCACCCGATTATTTGTGGGTGCATAAGAATATTAAACAGGATTTGTTGAAAAGTATTGCCAAATGCATTCGAGACTTTTACGGTGATAATCCTGCCGACAGTCCTGATTATGCTCGCATTATTAATCAAAACCAATTTCATCGTTTGGTTCAATTTTTGAAAGGTGAAATTTTAATTGGTGGGGAAAGTAGTTTAGAAGACTGTTATATTGCCCCAACAATAATTAATAATGTGACTTGGAATGATACAGTAATGGAATCAGAAATTTTTGGTCCTATTTTGCCTGTAATTGAGTACAGCGATATTGATGATGTAATAACTCATCTTAAATCGCAACCAAAACCATTAGCTTTATATCTATTTTCTCATAATAAAAGTTTGCAAAAGCGTATTTTACGAGAAACTTCTTCGGGAGGTGTTTGTATTAACGATACCATGAAGCATATAGCTGCACCTTCTTTACCTTTTGGTGGTGTAGGTAATAGTGGATTTGGTTGCTATCATGAAAAGGCTAGTTTTGATACTTTCTCGCACTACAAAAGTGTATTGAATCGACCTTCATTTATTGATTTAAATTTGATATATGCTCCATATGCTGGTAAGTTAGCTTGGTTGAAAAGGCTTTTAGGGTAAGTGTTAGGAAAAATCCAGAACCATTCATTGGACGATTTTTGTTTTTCCACAGTATTTTAGGGCACGATGTATCGTGCCCCTACGGGTATTTCGGGACGATTGAGGGATTTACCTAATCGTAACTAACTATAGCGTTCCTCTGCCCAAGGTTCACCTCGACTGTGATAACCGTTGCGTTCCCAAAAACCGAGTTCTTCACGTTCGATAAATTCTAAACCATTAATCCATTTTGCACTTTTCCAAGCGTAAATATGCGGCACAACAGTCCGCATTGGGCCACCATGTTCGGGTGGCAATGGTTCGCCAAATAGTTTAAAAGCAAAGAAGTTTTCTTCACGCACAAAATCAGCCATTGAAATATTTGTGGTGTAACCTCCGTAGCAATGTTCCATTACATGTACCGCTTTGGGATCGACTTCGATAGTTTTCATAAAGTCGGTAACTCTAATCCCAGTCCACTTGACATCAAGCTTTGACCAGCGAGTGACGCAGTGGAAGTCGGCAGTAAATTCGCTTTGGGGTAATGCCATAAAGTCATCCCAAGTAAAGGTTTTGGCTGTTGCCAAACCCGAAACTCGAAATTCCCACGTATCAATATTCACTTGTGGAGTTGCACCGTAAGTTAGTACGGGGAAACCGCTGGCTAGATGCTGACCTGGGGGGACTCGGTTACTTTCTTCCCCGGTTGCTTTTTGAAAAAATTTTCCTAGCATTGTTCCGGAAAAATAATACTTTCACAAAAGTATTTTAGCTTTAATGGAATTACTTATTGACATCCTCCCAGCACCAATTTTGAGTACAAAATATGGTGGGGGATTCCAAACATCACTGCTTGGGTTTTCTGCTTCCACGAGTTGGCTTGTCTTGAGGAGTTTCCCCACCAAGGCAGAGGTCATTCTCATCCACAGACGTTAACGTTTCCGTGTGCCCCACGGTACGCAATCCAAGATTTAAAATATTGCTCGCTGCGTTATGGTCACGGTCTTGAATATGCCTACAATGAGGACAATTGTGAGTCCTTGTGCTAAGACTTTTCTTAACAGTTTTTCCACAATTGGAACAATTTTGGCTCGTGTAGTGGGGCGATACTGCAACAGTTACAACCCCAAACACTTTACCAAAATACTCAACCCACTGTCGAAACACAGACCATGCAGCATCGCTAATCGACTTAGCTAAACGACGGTTTTTAACCATGTTACGCACTTTCAAATCTTCATAGGCTACCAAGTCGCTAGACTGGACTACGCACCTTGCGGTTTTAATCGCAAAGTCTTTACGTTGTCTACTTACTTTGAGGTGCTTTCTACTGACTTTATTAATCGCTTTAAAGCGATTGCTTGAACCTTTTTTCTTACGAGACAACTTGCGTTGTAGTCTTTTGAACGATTTTTCGCTTTTACGCAGGTAACGAGGATTTTCAATTGTCTTGCCATCGCTATCGGTGTAAAAGTGATTTAAGCCAACATCAATACCAATTGTTTTACCTGTTAGTTCTCGCGTGATGAAACGTTCTTGGTCAATGCAGAATTGAGCATAGTATCCATCAGCACGACGCACAACACGAACTCGTTTTATCTGTTTTAACTGATAAAAATGTAAGTCACGAGTACCCCACAACTTGAACGAACCAGCTTTAAAACCATCCAAAAAAGTGATGTGTTTCCTATCCTCAGAAAGTTTCCATCCCGAAGTTTTATATTCAACACTTCCGTGTGTCTGTTCATTTTTAAACCTGGGAAACCCTTTTTTACCAAGTTTGTTCTTTTTACAATTGTCATAAAACCGAGATATCGCAACCCAAGCACGCTCGGCAGAAGCTTGACGTGCCATCGAATTTAATTTTTTTGCCCAAGGGAATAAGTTTGCCAAGGTCGTGCAATAAGCAGATAATTCATTACGACCAGCCGCCTTGTTTTCCATCCAGTATTTGACACAAGAATTACGAACAAAACGAGCAGTCCGAATGGCTTCATCTAGCGCTCCATACTGCTCGATTTGTCCTTGTAATTTTGCCTCAAAAACTAACACTATAGTGTTGTCCTTATCCG
>JANNFJ010000569.1:0-8541 GCA_031379725.1 Calothrix sp. OTE_75_metabat_31 | reverse complement strand
ATCAAGTTATCGACGGCAGGCAGCGATTAAAAACAATTGTAGATTTTTACAGCGATCAACTAGTCTTAAGCGGACTAGATATTAAGCACGAGTTAGATGGATGTACATACGCGACATTACCAACTAAAATCAAAATTGAACTTGACCGACATTCGATATATATGATATCGATTATACCTGATGATAATGTTACTCCCGAAGAAATAACGCGGTTAACCGAAATTTTACAAGAGCGACTTTAAATTATGAAAGTTAAAGAACTAATTGTAGCATTGCAGCAATGTCACCCTGATGCCGATGTCGAAGGTTGCTTCAATTTTGATATTGATTGCGGTGAAGTAATTGCAGTCGAGCATGAGATTCAATGGCTGCTTGACCGAGGAGAAGTAATGCCCGTTGGAAGAGTTTTTTTACATAATAGTAGGCTGGAATTTACACATGATGAACCATTACTAGATGGTAATTTATTTAAAACTTAATTTTTAATTCAAGTTAAACAAATCAACTTAATATCAATGTATTACGGATACCGCTGCTACAACAGAAACGACGAGCCTTTGGGGTGGCTCTACACATATGATAATGATACTGAGTATACTTGGACAGATCGAGAATTAGGTTGGTGTAAGAAGTGGAAAACCGAAAGGGGGGCACGCAAGCAATTTGATAATTGTAATGCGCGTTGGAAGTTTGTTAGTAAAGGCGGTTATTTGAAAATTGAATTAATGCCTGACTATGATAACAAACCAATCAAAATTCAATTACAAGAAGATAAATTTATTCGACAATTAAATCATCTGCATTTAATCGAAGATGATGACCCAAAAGTTGAAAAGCCCATGAAGCTTAAATTAGCGCAAATGTTAGCTAGCCTCCAGGTTGGTGAGAATGTGCGCTACTATGCGTCTTTGAGTAATGCAATGAACTTTGAATTAGTTCAAGTCGAAGAAATTCTTGGTTCAACAGTTATAATTAAAAATATGAAATTTCGCCGGATTGATGGCTATTCTTTTCCCGAAATTAAAGGATATATAATGCCAGATGATGGTAAGTTATGCGAATATTTAATTGCATTATGGAATATTAAAAATACTGAATGGGGCGATATACCTGTTAACCAAATTCTGTATATTACAAACTTTTTAACTGAAGATAAAGACGAAAATATTTGAATTATGTCCAACCTTGATCGCCTACTCGAAATTCTCACAAGACAAGCCGACCTAATCGATCGCCTTAACACCCGTACCGATTTACGCTACAAAAGTGCATATCGGTTAGTTCTAGACCACGGTAAACCCTTTACCAACCGCATCGTCCCCTCGCCCTTTCGCGGTGAACCCCAGGTGTGCTACAAAAATTGCTTCGATGCATTATGGAAGGGCGACTATCATTACACAGAAGGATATGCCATTGATGATGGATTAAATTTAGCGATCGCCCATGCATGGTTGGTCAACAACGCGGGGGAAGTAGTTGACCCTACCTGGACGGATGATGCGTGTGGGGCAACCTATTTTGGAGTGGTGTTCGATAGCGAATATGTATTTGAAGTTGGGAAGGTTACCGAAAACTACGGTATTTTAGAAACCAATTACCCCAACTGGCGCAAGCTGATGGTTGAAGGATTACCCCTAGATGCACTGCAACAACCGCTTTAGCACGCCGGTCGCGGATCGAATTTAATGCCGCATAGAATAAGCGATCGCTTTACGTCATGCGATACCGCAAAGTGAAAGCACAAAGGGCATCGCTCCTCTTTAACTGCATTTTTCAAATTGTCTGACAGGCGATCGCCCAGAGAAAGAACCGTGATTGCTACATTTAGTCCGAAAAAAACGCGACTTGACGAAAACTAAATGTACGAATGACAAACAACGGGTATTGCGTGTGTTTACTACCAGATGATGTACGGCAATTATTATTTTTCATCGTTCCTTTTAAGTTCGCTGTCGATGATTTGTCTTCCTTGGAAAGAGTATATGTATTCTATAAACTTTCTCACAGCAGGATTCGCAGGGTTTTTGTAAACATAAAATAAATGTCGCTTAATTGGGTAACTTGATGAGGATGGTGCTATGCCATCAATTTTTAATAGCTTGACATTGTTTTCGCGTTGATTGAGGTGGGTATAAGTACCGTACCCTATGCCTTGACGACCAATCATAGGAATGATGATGGTTGTTCTATCTACTGGTAAAGTTGTAACTTTATCTTTATCGTCGCAAAACTTTTCTTCATTTAAAACAACATCCTTAAATGATTTGCGAGTACCGCTACTTTCTGCCCTGTTTATTACTCTTATTGGCTCCGACTTTCCGCCAACTTGCAACCAGTTGGTTATTTTACACTGAAATATTTGTTTAACTTGTTCCCGACTCAGGCTATCTACAGGGTTATAAGCACTAACCACAAAAACTATTTTGTCAATCCCTACGGGCATTTCTACAAGTTCTTCTTTTTCTTCACTTGTTAATGGACGAGAAGATGCTGCAACATCAAGTTCACCACTCAATATTTTTTTTATACCGTCATCCGAGCCATCATGTCTTTCAGACCAATCAATTACTATATCTTTGGAATTATTACTAGCTTCAAGCGCAAGTCGCTTACTATACTTAACCATGCTAGTTGAACCACCTAATCGAATCATCGTTTTTGACAATTCTTTCACTTGAGGCACTGGCGGAAATATTGGCTTATCGTTGTTTTTGGGTGGATATTCTTGAGTTGGTAAATTGAGCAAATGAGTTCTAATTTCTGGTACCGTTAAAGGAATAATTACTGCAAGGACAATAGTTGAAAATACTCCTTTATGACACGCAATCCACTGAACTATTACTTCACCAGTTCGATTTGGCTTGTTCATAAGTAGAATGTTAATTTATGTAAAATCCCTGGATGTTTTCTTCTCACTCAAGAGCTTGTAAAATCCCGACACTCACACCAAATAGCTCGAACTTCCAGCCGTATTCGCACAATTTACTCGGTTTGTATAACGCTGTGTTACAGTGTTATACTCAGAACTCTAACACAACTTTATAAGCGCGTGTATAATGCGTCAAAAGATATTCCTTAAGATAGATAACAAAAATCTAATGATAGAGACGTGGAAAAAAAATTTGTAATGAAAGAAGGTATTTACCATGACGAACAGTAACTTTATTTCAGCTAGAATTTCTTCCAATCTATTGAAAAGGGTTGAAGAGTATACCCAAATTACTGGAGAATCTAAAACTGACACTTTAATTAAGGCGCTAACTGCTTACTTGGATTCTTGGAAGGCAATCAAAGATAATAGTAATAATAATAGTTTAGAAAAAAAAGTTTACGAGTTAGAGAGGACTTGTAAGGTGCTGTCGAGTTATAAAAACCACGATAATGATTTTGTACAAGCTAAAGCTTTAAAAGAATTAGCAATTTACTTAACGCCTGCACTATTACCAGAAGCTTTAGAAACTGCCCGCACTATTGAGGATGAGTTAGCCCGTGCTAAGGCGGTAAAAGCATTAGCTTCTAGTTTGCCACAAGAACTGTTGCCGTTAGCTCTAGAAATTGTCCGCGATATTAAAGATGATTTTGCGCGAGCTAAAGCGATGACTGCTCTTGCTCCTAAATTACCAAAGCTGCTATCTGAAGTTCTGGAAATTGCTCGCAATATTGATGATGATTCTAATCGTGCAATTATTCTGTGCCAATTAGCTCCCTATCTGCCCGAAATCCTTTCTGAGGCTCTAGAAGCCGTTCGCAATATAAATCAAATATAAAACTGCGATCGCTATATCTACCACGCTTTCCTCAGTTGCGTTCGTGAAAATAAACTAATGCCAATTTGGCAAGACAACAACTTTTTTGGATATTAGTATTTTCGGTGGAAACATTTTAAGAGGGTGCGGTATATGATTATTTCTGACCTAAACCATTTAGAAGATACAAATGCAAGAGTAATCGGTGGGTATGAAAAAGGTCGCGGTGAGCCAGTAGAACTAGAAGTTTCTACATCTGAGCATACCTCTGCTCTTGATGCAGTTCTTCCTCTTATTGCTCGTAATCTTAATTATAGAAAATCCTGGCGTTTGGAAAACGGTCACATAGTCCAAGGTCCAATATATGCTGGTGTTTAAAATTCTCAGCATTTAGAAGCGCGTGCAAGAGTGCGATGCTATATTTTTTACTTGAAGCACTTGATGGCAGTTACTGTCATCAAGTGTTTTTACAAGGGCACTGCCACGATATACTTCCATATACTTACAAAATCTCACATATAAAGGCAGCACAATCACTTAAAGTTTGTACTGTTTTATTTCAACATTGCCAGTTTATCGCAGGCACTTGTCAAATATCACTGTGATTTTCCCCCCCCCGCGTGACCAAATTTTGAACCATATCCTAACCAAGAATTAACACAATATCAACGGTTATAGCCAAAACCTGACACCACCCGATGATTATGACTAGCGAATGATGGGCGAACATCAGGAAATGCGGGTTTATCAACTTGAGGTGAGGAATGTTGGATAATACCACTAGGGGAAAGCAAACGATATCCCTAACACGGGGTTAGCGTGTGTGATGGAAGCCTGTGGGCATCGCTTCTTCGACTCCGCAGGAGTATCGCGTTTCGATATCAACTATAACGTAAGTGTGGTAGTTATCCTGATATAAATGATAAAGGATTGCTCATATTTTCGGCAAAACCAAGGATACCGCGATCGCTATGTTCGTAAATCAATTTTCTTTGAGAATCAAATAGGAAAGTTGCTCCCCGTTGTGTCAAATAAGACGAGTCCGGTACATAAGTATTCCAGTTGCTTAAAACCTCGGTCATGTTTCGCAGACGTAAGGTTGCTAGTTCAAAAGGACGCTGAAAACCTTCTCCTCCAGCAACTTTGAAAAACGAACCTTTTAACGGTGGTAGAGGTGTACCGCTGACAACTTCTCCATCAGCAATTAACTGAGGAGCTTTGCGATCGCCTTTATAACCCCTAAAAACTTCCTTCAAAGTTCCGGGACTACCAATCCCAGCACACATTAACATTAAATTTAACCAAGCTTTTTGTGATGTTGATAGCAGAGGGAATCGTATAGATAAACCACGATAAAGCCCTAAAAGAGCATGAATCTCAGCATTCGTATCCACAAACAGCCATTCTTGAGGAAATCCCGTGTATTCACAAAATTTGACACCAGAATTGCGGTTTCCAATTCCAATAGCGCGAACTGTGATGCTTCTCGAAGAAAGTTTTTCTTTTTCTCTTTGTAACCACCAAGCGTACTCTAAATTATCAAAATCTCCTAACTGCGACCATATAAGTACGAGCAATTGCGAACTATTCGAGCAACCATCTAAAACGGGTTTAATCTCCCCGTCGCTAACTCGCAAGCGTTGAGTTCGACTCAAAATCGAGTAAATATCTAGAGTATTGGACTGTGTTTGGGTATTCATTTGAGTGGGAGCAACAGTATTTAAAATAATAAACGGGCTATTACGGTTTTGAACAATGGTGTGGAATCTGGGGCGGGAGTAAGAGGCGCGATACCACTTTGGGTGGTTACCTTCATGCATTGCATTACCCAAGTATTTGTTACCAGGAGCAATCTTTTTCGCCCTATGCTACCCGTAATAACTACATTTTCATATATTTGTACTACTTGTTACGATTTGGATATACCTCATCCTTACCGTACCTATATGATTAAACCCCGTGCCACCCGCCAATTACCAGAGTGCGCGAGATGTCGATTTTACTGCGGCAACCCATACTTATTTTGTGCCGTCATGCCCGATGGTTTGGATGATGATTTTTGCCCGTACTTTGCACCCGACCCTGACGCGGAACTCGAAGAACTGTGGCATCCGGAAGAGGCAAGGTATGTAGAGGATGAACTGGTAATTGAGCGCGTTACATACTTAGGTGAAGAAATTAGGCAGCCGCCGCAGCGCTGGACGCGGGAGCAACAGTTAGAATTGCTCGATACCCACCCGATGTTTACGGGGAAATGCCCTCAATGCGAGTATACTTTCGACCGTGACTATACCGCTCGCGTGCATTGGGATTGCCCCGAATGCGGGTGGTTGGATGATTCAGTTTAGGTTTAAAATAACAACGTTAAAGTTAACTGTTATGCAAAATAGGTACAGGGCGATCTGCGCTTCGCAGCAGCGCTTCGCTATCGCAAAACGGATAAAATCCCCAAAGGGAAAGCCCGTGGCATTGCACTTTTTGGTACTAAGCATTATTTGGAACCAACAATTAGCTTTAGCCATTGCAATTTCCCTGCATAAGGGGCATATCGTAATTTGATATCGAACAAAAAAGACCTTTGTAGTACGCTTTTGTAGTGAGAAAAAGTTTCAAAACTCGTTTTACCATGATAGCGACCGATACCGCTATCACCTACACCGCCAAATGGCAATCCGGAAGCAGCAGCTTGCATTAAAGTATCGTTAATACAAACCCCACCTGATGAAGTTTCTTGTAAAATCCGCTGTTGCAGGTTTTTGTTTTGAGAAAATAAATATAAAGCTAAGGGCTTTGGTTGGGAGTTAACAATCGTGATAGCTTCATCGATATGACTATATTCAATTATCGGCAGAATCGGACCAAAAATTTCTGACTGCATAACTGCCGAATTTAAGGAAATATTATCAATTACTGTAGGAGCGACATAACATTCGTTGGCATTACTTTGTCCACCTATACAAATATTCCCTTCTGACAAAAATTCAACTAGCCTATAAAAATTTTTTTGATTGATAATTCTGCCATAATCAGGACTTTCTGCTGGATTATCGCCATAAAATTTTTTGAGATTTTTTTTGATACCTGCTAACAATTCTTGTTTGATATTTTTATTAACCAATAAATAATCAGGTGCAACACAAGTTTGTCCAGCATTGAGAAACTTACCCCAGACAATGCGTCGGGCAGTATATTCAATATTAATATCATTATCTACAATACAAGGACTTTTGCCACCTAATTCCAAAGTTACTGGTGTCAGATGTTTTGCAGCCGCTTCCATGACAATTTTACCAATGGCTGTTCCACCAGTAAAAAAGATACTATCAAACTTTTGCGCCAGTAGTTTTTGACTTGTTTCTACGCCTCCTTCGACTACAGTAATATACTCAGAATCAAAATATTTGGCGATAATCGAAGCTATGACTTGTGAGGAATTCTGAGCAAATTCTGATGGCTTAATGATGGCACAGTTACCCGCTGCTATTGCTCCTACTAATGGTGATAAAATTAACTTAAATGGGTAATTCCAAGGTCCAATAATCAAAACAATTCCGAGTGGTTCTGGATAAATGCGTGCCAA
The DNA here is from genome assembly GCA_031379725.1 of Calothrix sp. OTE_75_metabat_31. Classification (GTDB taxonomy): domain Bacteria; phylum Cyanobacteriota; class Cyanobacteriia; order Cyanobacteriales; family Nostocaceae; genus JANNFJ01. The sequence goes on along the minus strand of JANNFJ010000569.1, from coordinate 1,215 downwards.
GGCAGGAAACTGTTGAATTGAGGTTCGTAACTTTTGGGGTTGCATCCATTTTTTAAGATTTTTAATTGCACAATCAATTTCATCTAGTATCAAGAGAATTTCTGTGCCATAACTCTCAACCTCTGCTCGATTTAAATCTGCTTGCAAGGCTTGTGTAATATCTGTCTGATGTTTAATTATGGCTTGTTTAAGACTTTTTAACTGACAAATACGAAAAGCATAGTTTTTAGTTATACCTTTTTGAAAAAAATCTCGTTGTTGGCAAATAATATCTAAAATTGATAGTTGATAAATCACGATTTTAAAAATGATAGTGGAGTTAACAATCGATTTTGACAAAGTTAATTCAATTATTTGTATTTAAAAGCTGAATTAAAAATATTAGTTTTGACTTTGTAATTTGTATTTTTAATTAGCTTTACCAATCATTTTGGCGACAATTTTACCAGAGGTGATTACACTTGGTAGTCCTGCACCTGGATGGGTTCCCGCACCAACAAAATAAAGGTTAGGAATATCTTCGCTTTGATGGTGGGGGCGAAACCAACCAGATTGTGTAAAAGTCGATTCCATTGCAAAAGCATTTCCTTGATAACTGTTAAGCGTATCGCGGAAATATAAAGGATTGATGCTATGTTCGGTGACTATATGTTTCGATAAATCTGGCAAATAATAGCGTTCGAGGTACTCAATTACCCCATCCCGATATGCGGGGGCGATCGCTTCCCAGTCTGTCTGTCCGCCTAAGTTGGGCACGGGGGCAAGGGCATACCAAGACTCGCATCCATGAGGAGCTAATGATGTATCGGTAGCAGTTGGACGATGTAAGTACAAACAAAAGTCTTTTGGTAGATGCTGGCGTTCAAAGATGTCTCGCATAAAGTTGCGATATTGAGGTGCCATCAGCATTTCATGATGCCCCATATGCTGATAACGGCGATTTGTACCAAAGTAAATCACAAACACCGACATCGAATAGCGCATTCGTTGAAATTTGCGATCGCTATAATGATGTCGAAATTTAGCTGGCACTAAATTCATATAGGTAAAAGCGACATCGGCGTTACTGACAACTATATCGGAGGACAGAAGTTTACCATTTTCTAAAATCACACCTGTGGCATAACCAGTTTTATAATTCATCGCAATTTCAGCCACTGGTGTGTTGAGTAGTAATTTACCCCCAAGTTCATAAAAAAGTTGCACAAAAGCATT
>JANNFJ010000560.1:0-3161 GCA_031379725.1 Calothrix sp. OTE_75_metabat_31 | reverse complement strand
AAGGAGAAATTGCCGAATTACCTAAGCAGGTAACAGGAATGCAAAAACGACCAATACGAATATTTCGACGTCCACGTGGCAGAAATTTTAGATTTTGGGAGTAAATAATGGAGTTAATAGTCAGTGGTCAGGAGTCAGTGGTTAGTGGTTATTGGTCAGTGGTCATTGGTCATTGGTTATTGGTTATTTGACAACTGACAACTGACAACTGCCAACTGACAACTGACAACTATGTTTTTATATCTTTCTAAACTGCTACCGCTGTTTTTTTATCCCCTGGGACTTAGTTGTGTGGTTCTGGTGATAGCGTTGCTAACGATTTGGAAACGTCCTCGTACTGCGGCTTTCTGTATTACCTTCGCACTAATTCTATTATTGGGTACTAGTAATGCTTGGGTGTCACGCTATCTGGTGCGATCGCTCGAATGGCAAAATATCACCGAGTCTCCATTACCCACAGCCCAAGCGATTGTGGTTTTAGGTGGTGCAACTCGTTCGGCAGCAAGACCGCGCCCATCTGTAGACTTGCAAGAAGCAGGCGATCGCGTTATTTATGCAGCACAATTATATCGCCAAAAGAAGGCCCCTTTGATTATTCTGTCCGGCGGTCGCATCGAATGGTTCGGCAAAGGTACTCCCGAATCTCAGGATATGGCAACAATTCTGACCTCGATTGGTATACCCGCAGAAGCACTCATTCAAGAACCAAATTCGTTCAATACACACGATAATGCCGTAAATGTCAAGCAAATTCTCGAAAGTCGTAAAATCAAGAAAGTTTTATTAGTTACCTCGGCAATTCACATGCCGCGATCGCTTTTAATTTTCCAAAAACAAGATATTGACGTAATCCCCGCACCGACTGATTATTTAGTTAGTTACAGCGAACTGGAAGAACTTACTAGCACCCCAAAGTCAGCGATTCTCAATTTAATACCCGATACTAACAACATCGACCAATTTACCAGCGCTCTCAAAGAATATATTGGTATTGTTGTGTACCGCTTGCGAGGTTGGTTATAAGCTAAGACGCAGGTAGGACAGGTGATATACCTATCCTACGATTAATTTTAAAGGAGGCGCGAAAAATCTTGGTAAATTTTAGATATTGAATGATTACCAAATTCTATTTACAGAGTAGTTATCAAATGTAACGTCGACTTGATGCATATCAACTCAATATTAAATAAATTTATCTATTATTATATCACTAATAAACGCTGACAATTGAAGATATTAAGATTATTTTGTTTCGTTAGATGCCTATCCTACAATTAATTATCATTCGTAGTCAGAAAAATCTCGGTCGGGTCCCCAGTATAGGCTTAAAGAATTGTAATAATGGATTAAGTGTAATGGTTTTATTTTAACTCCCTAATCCCTACTCCCATCACTTAACCTTATGTCAAAAGATTTTCCCCATATTATTCCTTCTGCACCACCTTCCGTAGAAGAAGTATTTGAAGCTGCACAGGTAACCCGTGAATATTACGACGAAGTGCAAATCAGGTTAGAGAAAAAAGAACATTGCGAATGGTATCGAACCACAGCAGCACGTCATCGTCAGGAACTAGAAAAAATGCGCGGCGAATTAAATATCTTCGCATGGTTTCGCCGCCGATGAAAAAATAAATTTACCAAAAGTGAAAAAATTAAATGATTTCTATCTCATTTTCGCGTAAGTGAGCTTTAAATTTCTTAGTAAACTGAACCACTATCGGTAGATTAGCGCTAACTGGTCTACCTTGCCAAGTCGTTGCAATACCGACTACATCACCTTCGGAACCTTTGAGGTCAAACGCTTGACTGCGATGTTCGGGGTGGTGGTATACTATGACCGATTCTTTAATACGGACGCGATCGCCTGCTTTCATCTACTAAAACCTCACGCAAGAGTGGAAACCGCGTCTATTTATAGCGCGGATGAAACATTGCCTTGACAACGCTTGATGCACTGACAAAAATCTAATCACTTTACATATTCACACAAGATTGTCTCTTGTGGAAGCTAATTATGCATTACCAAGGGTCGATCAAAAATTCGTCAACAATCTCTATGAACGCTTTAACTTTGAAGCATAAAGTCGGTATGAGTTTATTTGTGCGGCTTGACTAAACTTTTGCTACCAATGCCCCACTTAGTAGCTCGAACATTGTTGTCTTAATTACTACATTTTCATCGGTGCGAACGGGGATAGCAGTCGAAAATTAGTTTGCCAGCGCTGATGTGTAAACTTAAAAATATAGCTTTGCTTAAAAACTGTACGGTTCCAGATTTAGTGCGTGCAGCGAGAAATTATGATTTCTCAAATAGCTATTTTGCAAAAACAAATACGGGACATAGCTGCTAACAGTGAAGTTACAAAGGAGTTGGAGACTGCCAAAAAATAAAATTCAGTTGATATTAATAGCTAGTTTGCCCATTCGCTTTAACTTTTTAAGAAATTGAGCAGGCTAGCTTTTAATTATTTATTTGCCTGCCAGACAGTAATAAAATAATTACCATACACATTGTTTAACCACTCTACTGTATGGCAGACAATAGGCTTCTGTCTGGCAGACAATGAACTTCTGTCTGGTAGACAGAAGCCTATTGTCTGGTAGACAATATTAATTTATTTAATACTTGTATGCCAGACAGTGACTAATACAATGGTAAAAATATTTTCTAAATCTAAATTAATTTTCAATCTGTATCATTCATGCAAAATTTATAGTTATTACCACGGAATATAGAATTTTCACTGATAATGCCTTCGCCCTTAAAGTCTAATAATAATTCAGTAATATTCCCATACACAATATTTCCTGGTTCGATAAATATGTAAATAGAAAAGATAAATTCATGGGGGCAAAATGAAAGTTTTTAATCGAGTTAAAAAAGGAATTATCACTGTCTCAACTTTTAGTGCAATGCTTGCTTCAACAAGCGCTTTTGCGATTCCCTATGGAACCAATACTGTTTATAAGGTTATGGGAACCAGCGGACAAACAGAAGTTTATATTAGTTCCACTGCTGGTTCTCGTGTCAATGTATTGCTTGGGGCTATAGATAGACCTGTTGCAAGAATTGCAGGTGCAGCGGCACGAAAAGGTGCTTGAAATTGGCACCGGATCAGGCTTCATGGCCGCACTGTTGGCACACCGCGCGCTCAAGGTCA
>JANNFJ010000518.1:0-2907 GCA_031379725.1 Calothrix sp. OTE_75_metabat_31 | reverse complement strand
ATAAACGTAGGTTAGGCATCCTGCCTGACCTGCAAAAAACGTAGGACAGGCGAGACGCCTATCCTACGCGATTATATCCCTCACACCCCTAATTCTCTGCGCTCATCAAATCATCGAGGATACAATCCGTGAAAACTGTCGATATCATAAATTCACATAATAACGGTCTTCAGTTTAATACCTTTTCTTATTATCAAAATCAAAATTGGAAAGGTTCGCTCGATTGCGTATCTTTTGACCGCGACGGCATTAAAGATAAATTACTTACCTTAAATAAACCTTGTTATATCATCCGCATCGAAGGCAATATCGGCGTTACAAATGACGGTTATACGTCCTTTGCTGAAACCAATCAAAACGGACAAATCGAACTGCTTGTAGCCGTACCGCCAATTTTCACTCAAAACTTAGGCGACCCCAATTTCCTTGCATTTCACGGTGTTAGATACGCCTACAGCACGGGGGCAATGGCTGGGGGTATAGCTTCCGAAGAAATGATAATTGCCCTGGGTAAAGCCAAAATTTTAGGCTCATTTGGTGCTGGTGGTTTGACTCCCGACCGACTCGAAGCTGCTATTAACCGCATTCAATCAGCTTTACCAAACGGGCCCTATGCATTTAATTTAATTCACAGTCCTAACGACTTAGCTATTGAAAATCGTGCGGTCGATTTATTCCTTAAATATGGAGTGCGAACTGTTGAAGCATCGGCATTTCTCGATTTAACTCCCAGTATTGTCTATTATCGTGCAGCCGGATTAGGATTAAATTCTGCTAACGAAATCGAAATTAAAAATAAAGTTATTGCGAAAATTTCTCGTCGAGAAGTTGCTACAAAATTTATCCAACCAGCACCCCTACGCTTGCTCAAACCATTAGTCGAACAAGGATTAATTAGCGAAGTTCAAGCCACATTAGCACAACAGTTACCAATGGCTGATGATATTACTGTTGAAGCCGATTCTGGGGGTCATACCGATAACCGACCTTTGGTTTGTTTGCTTCCTTCGCTATTAGCTTTGAGAGATGAAATTCAAGCACAATATAATTACCAAAATCCAATTCGTGTTGGAGTTGCTGGGGGAATTGCTACTCCTCAATCGGCATTAGCTGGATTTATGATGGGTGCGGCATATGTTGTCACTGGCTCTATCAATCAATCCTGTGTTGAATCGGGAAGTTGCCAGCATACTAAGGAGCTATTAGCGCAAGCCGAAATGGCAGATGTAATGATGGCACCTGCTGCGGATATGTTCGAGATGGGGGTCAAATTACAAGTTCTCAAACGCGGTACAATGTTCCCGCTACGGGCACAAAAGCTATATGAATTGTATCGGAATTATGAATCGATTGATGATATTCCCGTTGCCGAACGTGAAAAAGTAGAAAAGCAAGTTTTTCGCAAGAGTCTTGCAGAAGTTTGGGAAGGAACGGTCGCGTATTTAACACCGCGCAATCCGGAAAAATTAGCTAAAGCGATGAATAATCCTAAGTTGAAAATGGCACTGATTTTTCGCTGGTATTTGGGGCTATCTTCACGCTGGTCAAATTCGGGTGAAAAAGGACGCGAAGTTGATTATCAAATTTGGTGCGGTCCGGCAATGGGTGGTTTTAATGATTGGGTGCGGGGTTCGTATTTAGCTGAACAAAAGAATCGTTATGTTGTTGATGTTGCTAATCATCTTATGACTGGAAGTGCTTATTTATATCGGATTCAAAGTTTGAAGATTCAAGGTTTGCAAATTCACGATTACTATACGCAATATTATCCAGTAAGTTCAACTTTGGAAGTTTAAAAAATCGTAGCATAGGCTTCTAGCCTGTGCAGTGGATGTTTTTCAGGTCAGGCAGGATGCCTAACCTACGCTGATAAATAAGAGGTAAATAAATGATGGCTGCAAACAAATATCATACCGCAGAAGATATCCAAGAATGGATGGTGTCAAAGTTAGCGGAATTATTAAAAGTTGGAACCGATGAAATTGATGTCGAACTACCTTTAGAAAACTACGGTTTAGACTCTTCACGGGCAATGATATTAGTTACCCAAGCTGAGAAAATGTTTGGGGTGGAAGTGTCTCCTGTAATGTTGTGGCATTATCCAACAATTGCAGCTTTATCCGAACGCTTGGCTGAAGATTGCGGGGATACAGCAATTCAAGATACAAGTACTGCTAAACAAAGTAATTTTACCCTAAATCTTCAAGACGAAGTAGTTCTCGATCCGAGAATTTATCCAGCATCCCCATCGTTTCACTTTACTGCATTCCCGAATAATATCTTTTTGACGGGTGGAACTGGCTTTTTAGGTGCGTTTCTAATTTATGAGTTACTCGAACAAACAACAGCCGATATTTATTGCTTAGTACGTTCGCCAAATCTGACTGAGGGTAAGAATAAACTCAAAAAGAATTTAGAGCAATATGGTATTTGGCAAGATGATTTTGATGCTCGAATTATCCCCATTTTAGGTGATTTATCGCAGCCATTATTAGGCATCAGCAGCGAAGGTTTTGAAATGCTCGCAGCAAATATGGATGCAATTTACCATAGTGCGGCAACATTGAATTATGTATATCCTTATTCAGCGCTCAAAAATGCGAATGTGCTAGGTACGCAGGAAGTATTACGGTTAGCATGTTTGAATAAAGTCAAACCCGTACATTATGTATCCAGCGTCGCTATATTTGAATCACCTGTTTACGCAGGTAAAGTCGTCAAAGAAGACGATGCATTCGAGCATTGGGAAGGGATTTTCTTAGGTTACTCCCAAACTAAATGGGTTGCCGAAAAATTAGTCAAAATGGCAGGCGATCGCGGACTCCCTATCACCATCCACAGACCCCCGTTAATCTCCGGACACAGCGAGACTGGTGTCTGTAATATCGATGATTTCATCAACTTGAT
>JANNFJ010000486.1:0-7894 GCA_031379725.1 Calothrix sp. OTE_75_metabat_31 | reverse complement strand
GCAGACTTGATGATTGCCAATACTAAAGTTTGCAGGATAAGACCAACTCCCTAAACCGTTAGCGCCAACAAATAAACCGCCATCTATTTGAACCTGAACGGTGGATAATGAAACATTATCGGATGCGGTACCGGAAATGGTGATGGATCCTAAAATGTTTGAACCGTTTGCAGGGGACACAATAGAAATGGTTGGGGTTGAATTATCTAATACAAAAGAAATAGTGGTGGATGAAATATTACCCACAATATCTGTACTAAGACTAGCTTGTCCTGATTCAAACATATTCGCAGCCATTTTATAACCCCTTCCCCGTAAATCGTGTCATTGCCGGTGCCTCAAGGCTAGAGTTTTTAATTGAAGTTGGTAAAATTTTATTTTCTGACGTGTTTATCTTACATATTTATAATCAAGGTGCCAATCGACTTAGAACTAACATATCTTCTTCGTCTAACTCTACAGGAGTCCCACCACGAATAAGTTCGGAAAAATACTCGTTTGGCACCATGATTGTTAAAGTATATAAACGTGTGGCACCTGCATTTTTAATCATGTGAGTACCTGTTGGTGGTACTAATAAACTATCACCGCTTTTTATAGATACAGTCTTACCATCACAAATAGCTATACCTTCTCCTTTAAGCACAAAAAACATTTCTACTGCCCACTGATGGCGATTTGGTGGAGTACTACCACCAACGTCAAAAATTTCTACACAACAGGTCAAAGAGGTATTAGCGCTCTTTGTATCGAAAATAATTGCTAATCGATTTGAATCATCAGGGCTAATCCGATAGACTTGATAGTCTTTGAGACATTTAACGACAGGAATAACACAACTTTTAACTTGCATACAGATATTTCCTATCTCCTGTGTAATAGTTTTTTAACTCTATTACTTAATAGGACGAACTGAGTCAAAAATATGCACTTTAAAAAAAATCTTGTTATACAAATCCAATAAAAATAGTTAATAACTTAACATCTATCAAAGGTTATGAATATATTAATATATAACCTATACTTTAGGTAGATGAAATTAAACTTTTAAATTGTAAATTACATAAGTACACACAAGTTTGTTTAGGTTACTTTTTGTGTCACTCACGATCGTGGGTGCATTGATGTTTCTTGTCGACACAAACGGAGTTTTCATACTACTTGTCCCTGGTGTCAGCTACGCTATATCTATGCCAGTAGCGAAATAACTATACTTGCTTAAGTTTGACCAAGTAAATACTGGTATCATTGATTGCAGTATTTGAGCAATTGCAAGTTCCAACCTCTATGAAAAATCTAGTACTGTCTGCCACAGTCCTTACTGCTACATCTGGATTGGTTTTTGCCCCTATGCAAGCCGAAGCGGCTTTAAGTTGGGACTGGAATTATTCCGGTACTGCTATAGGGGCAAGTGGTACTTTTACTACTAATGACACCCCTAATGATTTGGGTTTTTATCTGATTTCGGGAATTACTGGTACAAGAAATGGTGAAACAATTACGGGTTTGCAAACTGCCGGGACTCCAATACCAGGAAATGAACCTTTTAATGTTGACAACTTAATTAGTGTTAACAGTCAGCAGTTGACAGGTGATGGTTTTGGGTATTCTACCGCTGGGGGAAATTTTGTTAGTCCGTTTTTCGCTAGTTTCTTACCGACACCGGGTTATTTAGAGGTTTTTTCTGCGCTACCAATTGTACCAGGTTTTGAAAATTTGGTGTCGCCCGATAGCGAGCTACCTATTAGTTTTTCTGCAACCATAATAACCGTTCCCGAACCTACCTCTATCCTTAGCTTACTTGCCCTCGGCACTCTTGGCGCTGGGTTCGTGCCCAAACGTAAGAAGTTAATCTCTCAAAGCTGATATTATTGTATTGTATTTATAGTTAGCGAAGAAGTCCGATGGCTGACGGGGCAGGAAATTTGTGCAAACGGCGGCGCAAGAGTTTGACGTAGCTGACAAGTGTAAGTTGATAGCCTCCAATTTTGGCTGATGAAAACTTTAAGAAAAGTTAAATTTTGTTAAAGTAAATGTCATTATGCAGTCAAGATTATTGACATCTGGCAGCCTGTGCGTGAGATGCTGAGAATAATCAACAGGGTACAAAGATTATGGATCAACATTGTAAATCAACGGTTGTCATTACAGGCGCTTCTTCGGGAGTTGGGTTACAAGCAGCGCGATCGCTAGCTCAAAAAGGATGGCATGTTGTGATGGCATGTCGAGATATCCCCAAGACACAAGCAGCAGCACAAGCAGTAGGGATACCTCACGGTAGCTACAATATTATGCATCTCGATTTGGCAAGCTTAGATAGCGTGCGTCAATTTGTCAAGACTTTCCGGGAAACTGGCAAGTCTCTGGATGCTTTGGTTTGTAATGCGGCTGTCTATTTGCCTTTATTAAAGGAACCATCCTACAGTCTTGATGGTTATGAATTAAGCGTTGCTACCAATCACTTAGGACATTTTCTGCTATGTAACCTGATGTTGGAGGATTTGAAAAATTCGGGTAACCCAGAACCCAGGTTAATCATATTGGGAACTGTAACGGCAAATCCAAAGGAATTGGGAGGTAAGATTCCTATTCCTGCACCCCCAGATTTAGGAGAACTTAAGGGTTTTGAGGCAGGTTTCAAAGCACCGATTGCGATGATTGATGGTAAAAAGTTTAAATCGGGTAAAGCTTATAAGGATAGCAAGCTTTGCAACGTCTTAACGATGCGGGAGTTACATCGACGCTACCACGAGTCAACAGGTATTACTTTCAGTTCGTTGTATCCTGGGTGCGTAGCAACTACTGGACTATTCCGCAACCATTATCCTTTATTCCAAAAAATATTTCCGCTATTTCAGAAGAACATTACTAAGGGGTATGTCTCTGAAGAATTAGCAGGCGATCGCGTGGCAGAAGTTGTCGCTAATTCCGACTACAATAAATCTGGGATGTATTGGAGTTGGGGAAATCGGCAAAAAGAAGGTCGTTCGTCTTTTGTCCAGGAGATGTCTAATGAAGCCCTCGATGATAACAAAGCTGGCAAACTCTGGGATTTAAGTGCAAAGTTAGTTGGAATTGCGTAACACGAAGATACGTATTATACAATTAATCCATAACTATCCACTTTTTTAATTAACCAACTTTACTAGATTTTTTGAGTTGATTGTGTGGGTGACATCATCCACACAATACTATATCTAGCGATAGCGATATGCCTCCGGCACGAACCGCGCGATACCACAAAGTGGTTGCCAAGGGCATCGCACAAAAAATTTATTTATTTTCCTTTACTCTTTCCCCCTTGCCCTTTCCCCCTAGTTCCAAGAGAGGTTTACATGAATACCGTCGTGCTAAATATGGAACCAATTGCCCATTTAACCGATGAGCAATTTTACCAATTATGTATTGCCAACCGAGATTTAAGCTTAGAAATGAATGCAGCAGGAGAATTAGTAATTATGTCACCAGTAGGAGGAGAAAGCGGAAATCAAGAAGCAGGAATAATTACAGACTTAGAAATTTGGAATCGTCAAGCTAAAAACGGAAAAGTTTTTAGTTCTTCAACTATCTTCATACTTCCCAATGGTGCAAAACGTTCCCCCGATGCAGCTTGGGTAAAATTGGAAAGATGGGAAGCACTAACATCCGAACAACGCAAAAAATTCCCCCCACTTGTACCCGATTTTGCTATTGAACTACGTTCAGAAACAGACCGTCTTAAACCTATCCAAGATAAGATGAAGGAGTATATAGAAAACGGTTTACGTTTAGGATGGCTGATTAATCCTCAAGATAATCAGGTGGAAATTTACAGACCTGGGAAAGGTGTAGAAATTGTCAACATCCCAGCGATTCTTTCTGGAGAAGATGTTTTACCAGGGTTTGAGTTACATATATAAAGCCAACATATGAATTATATCTAATTTCTAAAAGTCCAAAACCTCAGAAACACGATATCTAAGGTATATTCAAGCCTGACACCTAGTGTGATGCGGAAGTTGCCTTCGGCGATCGCTCACCGATGAAGCTGTGAAAACCAATTTTTTCGCTTACATACAGAAATTTTCTCTATACTTACTTAGTTTAAAGCAAATACAAAGAAAATTTCTACATAAAGTTGGTTATATGCAAAATCTTCTGATAATATCGCTACAGAGACATTTTACAAAAAAATTCTGGATATTCTTGCAAGAAACGATTCTTTTTCTACATTCGTGACAGAGCAGTTACCTTCTTGAGCTTACTAGCTTCCAGCCCCTCTAAGTCATCAATTTGCAACCAACCCTCTTTCACCAACCGTGCAAACACAAAGACAAGAACCGAATACCGATAGTCATACTTACCATCAATATCGTGTCTTCTAGCACTTAGGTAATCATGTAAACCCCAGATATCTTCTATCTGCGAAATAACACTCGCTTTTTCATTAATTTCTTTTATCAAAGCATTTATTTCTCGGTCGTAAGCTTTGTCAAAAGCAACTTGAGCTATATTCTGTTCTATGTGCGACCACTCTGTATCTGTTACTTGCATTGTCTAAACTTAAATTTTATTACGGTTGTCAAAAAAATCTGCGGTAATAAATTTTACCATGTTTTCGGTTTTACCGCAAGACTATTAAGCGCTCTTGACAATAGAGCGCTTATACAATCATCTCCAGTTTATCTGCGCTCGATATCCTTCTAACGAGCTAGATTCATTAATTCTTTGGGAGAAGCTAATAAATCAATTGCAACAAAGAAAACCTTCCCATCGGGATTTAACAAAAATCTCCAAGCCATATTCATACCTACAGCAGCACCAAACCAGGGAGTTTGAACTTTACCTGTGACTTTAATTTGGGTGTAACCCTCATCCGCAGGTTCGACGACTCCACGTTCTGGAAGTAACTTAAGGTTTTGACATTCTTCTCGGAAAAAGCGAAATACAGCTTCTTTACCAACAATGGGTCTTTGGAAAGGAGGTTGCAAAGCACCATCGGGGGCAAATAACTCAATCAATGCATCAAAGTCATTTGCATTCATGTTGTTCATATAGTTTAACACGGTAGGATTGTCAAGTCCTTCGATATCAACTTTAGTCCGCTGTGATATTTCTCTAGCAGGAACAACCGGTTCAGCAACACTTTGGTAAGTACCAGCTAATCCTGGGTCGTATCCCATATCGACTACATTATTCCGCAGAACTGTGATTTGCTGACCTGCATCGAGTCCTTTAATTGCTTGCAACACTGCATTCGCATTTGCAGAAAGTTCATATTTTTCGGGAATAGGAGCAACAAATCCTTGTTCCATCCATTCTCCAAGCCGATACCAGAAACCTAATTTAATATTTACCGACCAAGTGCCGTAAGTACGGCAAATTGGTGTGTCAGCACGGTTTGTCAAGTCGCACATTACTTGCGATTGCTCTTGGAAATTCATTTGCTTGATTTGACTCAAGGTTCCTTCAGCAAATTGCATGTTAGCTGCTCCTGGAGCTGCAATTGTGATTGATTTACCCATTTCCAGGTAAGCAAACCAAATCAATGCAAGCTGGTCTTCTGCACTGAGTTGCTTAAATCTAGCAATCGTAGCTGGTACGATATCAGCCGTTAGAGTGTTGGGAAAGATGCTGCGGGCTGAATCAATGGTAAATGGCATAGTAGTCCTACCTTAATGGATTTGCAACTGGACCAAAAGCTTACATTGAAGCTTTCAGGGAACGAAAATGTACTGCCTGATACTTAAACTATCATGGAATATTAAGACTAGTAAATAAAAATTTACAATATATATGATTAGAGAATGGTTATTAAAATGATTGAGTAGAACATTTGGTCTTGCAAGGGTGACAGGATGTCAATCAAATCTGCGTTCTATAAGCTTTACTTTGTGCAATTGATTAGACATCTGGTAGATAATTAATTATGCGTTACCCGAAAGCCTCGGTAGGGGCGCAAGGCATTGCGCCCTTACTGAGGTTTTTAGAGATGTCTATTTAATACAATCGTTTAGCACAAGCGTCTCGCCTATGTTGTACAGTTATCAGCTTAATAGATATGATTGTATTTTAGCGTTATCGGGCATCATGAGTAATTCCCTCCAAAACTATAACCCTAGCGGTGTCGGTCAAGCAAACGGTAATTTATACGGTTTACCATTCGATTACGACTCCGCAAACTTGATTGTATTCGCTGTTCCGTGGGAAGTTACGGTTTCCTATGGTGCGGGCACGGCAAACGGGCCTTCTCAAGTTCTCAATGCTTCTCCACAACTCGATTTATTCGACTTTGATAATGCCGATGGATGGAAGGGGGGAATTTTTATGGAAGAAATTTCCCAAGATATGCTAGAGAAAAATCAATATTACCGTCACCAAGCTGCAACAATCATTGAACGGTTAGAACAGGGTCAATCGTTAACCGAAGCACCAGATTTAACACCTGTGTTGACCCAGATAAATCAAGCTTGTCAGCAGGTAAATCAGTGGTTATTTGAAAAATGTCTTTCTGCAATCAATAATGGAAAGCGAGTTGCGGTCATTGGTGGTGACCACAGTTCCCCGTTGGGTTATTTCCAAGCATTAGCTACGAAATATGACAACTTTGGGATTTTGCATATCGACGCACATGCTGATTTACGCGATGCATATGAAGGGTTTGAATTTTCTCATGCTTCGATTATGTTTAATGCCATGAAAATACCACAAATTTCTAAGTTGGTACAAGTGGGTTTACGGGATATTTGTCATGAGGAAGTCGATATGATTAATCAATCAAACAACCGAATTATTGGTTATTACGACCCTTTGATGAAACAAAAGCTTTATTCGGGGACTACTTGGATTGATTTATGTCGAGAAATTGTCAGCCATTTACCTGAGTACGTACATATCAGCTTTGATGTTGATGGGTTAGACCCAAAATATTGTTCGAGTACGGGTACTCCGGTTCCTGGTGGGTTGGAATTGGAGCAAAGTTATTGTTTATTTCGGGAATTAGTAAATAGTGGTAGGAAAATTATCGGTTTTGATTTGTGCGAAGTTGGAGATGCCCAGTGGGATGGTAATGTTGGTGCGAGGATTGTTTTGAAATTGGCGAATTTTATGGATTTGTCGCAGAAAAGATAGATATAGCCGTTCTACTGGATTTCTGAAATAAAATATGGATGAAGTAAACGCGATCGCTTTAAGAAAGTGCCGGAGGCATATCGCTTTGACTTACCAACTCGACCATAATTTACCCAAATTTAACAAGATATACCAAAAATTAAATTCTAAAAACTATCTTTAGATAGATACCATTGTACCATTAAGGCTGTATGATGAAGTTTAGTAAATCTATTTACAACTCACTGGAGATGAGTTTTCGGTTCATTTCACCGAAGCTGCACGGTTAGTTGCAAGTCAGGTGCAAGTCAGTAGGCGATAAAAAAAGTCAATATCTTGTCTTTTTCGTCTCGAAAGGAGTCTCTGTGACAAGGCTTCCGACTTCTGAACCATTAAAATTATGAAAATTGCACAAATCGCCCCCTTGTGGGAAACAGTACCACCTACTACCTATGGTGGGACAGAGTTAGTTGTGAGCCGTTTGACCGAAGAATTGGTACGAAGAGGTCATGAGGTTACATTATTCGCTTCTGGCGATTCGCAAACCCAAGCTCGTTTGGAAGCAGGTAGTCCCCGTGCATTAAGGTTCGATTCCAGCATCAAAGAACCGGTAATTTATGAACTTTAACACGCGAGCGAAGTGTACAAACATGCTGAAGAATTTGATATTATTCATTCGCATGTTGGGGTATGGTCATTAGCTTTGGCTAGTTTGGTATCAACACCAACGGTGCATACATTGCACGGAGCTTTTACCCGTGACAATAATAAAGTATTTAGGCAACACCACACGCAACCATATATT
>JANNFJ010000444.1:0-5687 GCA_031379725.1 Calothrix sp. OTE_75_metabat_31 | reverse complement strand
AGCTACCTTGATTGCTACAGTTGGTATATTTGGACTTGGAATCTGTTTACTTATCCTATTTATAGTCGCGAAACTGGCAGAAGAAGTTTTAGAAAGAGAAGCTTTCACGTTTGATACATCTTTCTTACTATGGTTGCACCAATTTGCTAATCCAAGTCTGGATAATTTAATGCTATTTATAACTAGTTTGGGCAATCCAAGTACAGTAATTATAGTCGCTGGAATATCTTTAGGAATACTTTGGTGGCGACGCTTTAGAGTTGAGACGTATATTTTCCTAATTTCTTGTTTAGGAGCTATAATTTTGAATACAGGATTGAAGCTGTTTTTCACTAAATACCGTCCCCAACTTTGGAATCGCTTAATTACAGAAAAATCTTTTAGCTTTCCTAGCGGTCATGCTTTAGGCTCAATGGTTCTCTATGGTTTTATTGCTTATTTATTAGCAACTCATTATCTAAAGTTTGCTCAAATAATTTATATTTTAGTAGTTATTTTAATCGCAGCTATTGGTATTAGTCGGCTATATTTAGGAGTCCACTGGCCTACAGATATAATTGCAGGTTATGGAGTGGGATTTCTGTGGTTGATGATATGTATTACGATGCTGAAGCTACAAAGAATGAGGCAGGGACAGTTTGTAGATTGAGGCTAGATAATAAATTTGGTAACTTTTCATATCTAGCATGGACATTACTACATATCTAAAATCAGCAGCTAATTGGGCAATTGGAAAAAGTAAAAAACTTTCATATAGCTTCTAACTATTACTTCAGATTTAGTAGAAAATTCCGCAAAAAAGGCAAAATTCACAAACAGATAAGCTGTGGGGCTTCTTCATAATTTATGAAAATTGTATACATTCACTTTTACGTGGAAGATGCCAAAATTTGGCGTGACTGGTTTGTAAACGTTTTGGGCTTCGAGGTGGTAAGCGATCGCATACTTTTCCCTATTAGTACGGAAAAGCAACGATTTGACACTTGTACGGAAATTGTCAAAAGCGGTTCTATCTGCTTTGTTTTATCTTCATCGCTACTACACACAAGCCCAATGGCTGAGTTTTTATGCTACCATCCTCCAGGTGTTGCAGATGTAGCATTTGCAGTAGAAAATATTGAAAATATATTAACACGCGCTCAATTGCTTGGTGTCGAGGTCTTACAACCGATCCAAATATCTGAACGTGATGGTACTTACCTCAAATTTTGCAAAATAGCCGCTTGGGGTTCGCTGACACATACTTTAATTGAGGGAGTAGGGAGTAGTCCGTGGGGAGTAGGGGGAGACGAGGGAGACAAGAGAGTAAATTCTTCTTATTCTTCCCCATCTTCCCCCACTCCCTACTCCTTACTCCCTACTCCCCTCACCAGCATCGACCATATTGTATTAAATGTAGCCGCAGGATATCTAGATAAAGCTGTGGCTTGGTATGAAAAAATCTTGAATTTCCAACCGCAGCAAATGTTTAATATTCAAACTGAATATTCGGCACTGCATAGTCGGGTAATGATTTCCCAAGATGGCAATGTACAGATACCAATTAACGAACCTGCTACTTACAATTCTCAAATTCAGGAGTTTTTGGACTTTAACCAAGGTGCTGGCATTCAGCATATTGCTTTGCGATCGCATAATCTTATCGATGCTATTTCCCTATTTCGTACCCGTAATTTACCGTTTCTAGCAGTTCCCAAAACTTACTATTCACAGCTTGTAAATCGTCCTGGTTTTCCCCTTTACCCAGACCAAATAAAAGTAATAGCTCAACAAGAAATTTTGGTTGATTGGCAAGAAAACACCCCTTCGGCGCTGTTACTGCAAATTTTTACTCAACCCATCTTCAGAGAACCGACTTTTTTCTTTGAATTTATCGAACGTCGTAATCTCGCTCAAGGTTTCGGTGAAGGTAATTTTCGCGCTCTTTTTGAAGCCATCGAACGCGAACAACTTAAGCGCGGATTAGGATAGCGATAATAAAAATTGCGAAATCAATAGCACTAGACTTTGTTTAGTAGAACGCCCTCTTTGTTTTCTGTCTAAAGCCATCTCACTCAGATAAATCAGATCCTTGTTTACAGCCATAACTTAACTTAGTTCTGCAAACCTCTTCCATTGGGGTCGTGCGTTAAAAGCAAAAGTCTTGTTATTGTTTTAATAGGTGATCGGTCTTTACTATCAATCGACTTCGATAATCTAATCTAATCATAAATAGGACTTATGCACGAGTTATGGACTGAACAAACCACAGAGGAATTGGAGTTGGAGAGGTCTAACAGCGTAAGTCGCAATCAAGAAAGTTTTTGAGACTCATTTGCTACAAAAATACTTCTAAGTTTTATCATCAATAAGGACTTACTTATATGTTAGATAGTTCTCATAACTCGAATGCTTCTGCAACTAAACAGGGTATTGCCAGCGCTTCTCATGCAGTTGGTTGGGTTGGCTTCTGGGTGCAGTTGATATTAGCTGGTATCAGTATTGTCATCTTGCTAGTTGCAACGTCAGCCACCAGCTTTAACCTCAACACATTCAAATCGGGCGTTGGTTTATTCGCTGCTATCGGTGGAGTATTGGCGTTGGGGGTTGGTATTTACTGGATGTTTCGCTACACTCGCTTGGCAAGACAACTGCAAGCTTCTGGCATAAGCACCCATCCTACCAAAGGAGAGTTTATTCAAACCTTGGAGTTTGGAGTGATGGTCAACTTGGTCGGAATGCTTTTAACCCTGTTATCATCTCAAACGGTTGTAGGAGCGCTATTAGTCAAAGTATTGTCTATTCCACAGGGAACGGCAATCTATCAATCAAGTCAGCTTATTGAGCCGCTAGATATCTTTGTAGTTCAAGCAAACATCTGTATGGTCGCTGCTCAGTTTGTGGGGATTGCTGTTTCATTCTGGCTGCTGAAGCGAGTCAGTCATATTTAACGTTAAAGGTGCTATTTGTTGTTGCATTAATAATTTCGGCACTGTCACAAACTGATAGCCGCGTTTTTTGAGAGCATCGATAATTTTTGGTAAAGCAGCAACTGTCTGTGCGCGATTTCCACCACCATCATGCATCAGCACCATGCCTCCTGGTTTTGCCTCCCGGAGTACATTATTGACCAACTTAGATACTGAGGGACGGCGATAATCTTCAGAGTCATCTGACCACATCAAAATGGCGTAATTATTCTTTTTCGCGTAGTCAGCTACACCATTATTAAGGGCACCGTAAGGAGGACGAAATAGAGATGTTTTAACTCCCGTCGCTTGAAAAATAGCTGTTGCCGTCGATTCAATTTCATTCGCTGCGACTTCGGAGTTCATTTTTTGCAACCAGTGATGCCAAGTATGGTTGCCTATTACATGACCATCTGCGACTTCTTGCTTGGCTAGTTGGGGAAAATAATGCACCATTTCCCCAACACAAAAAAACGTTGCCTTTACATTTTGCTGTTTAAGGATTTCTAATATTTGTTGCGTATACTTGGGCGCAGGCCCATCATCAAAAGTCAAGGCGATAACTTTATTTTCCACTCGTGGCTGTATTTGCGTGGTAACTATCCCTTGAAACTCTTTAGGTGCTGAGAAAATGACGGGAACTGGTACAACCCTTTTTACATCAATTTGCTTCTTAGCATCTGCTTGAGTACTCATCGCTGCCCTATATTTGCTTTGTGTTTGATATTTATCAATATTTTTTGATAAAACGTGACCGATACCAAAGCTACCTAATACAGCCGCTAAAGGGATAAATATTATACCTGCACGAACAAGTAACCTCTGATTTGCCATACCGACTCTCCTTTAACTATTTAAAAAATAAATTTTTGAAATACGTAGCATCCATAACACTATCCCTGCCTGCTAAAGTAGTCAATTAAAAAATAAGAAAATAATTAAGAATATAATAGACTTTTAGCTTTAGGCAAAACCACACTGTTATTTAAGGTAGCCAATTTCATCCTGATTTCATTTTCATCTGCGACACTAAGTGATAGGCACAGTAGTTCAATTGTAACGAGTCTAGTGTCTAAGCAAATGAATACTACCGCGCACACAACCCAAACTAAATAGCTCTGAGGGTTGACTCTCTAGCTAGCTGGAGATTTTAGAATAGAATCAGTAAATTACAAATTATACCTATGCAACTCTCTAGCCCCAAAAATAAATTCTTTGCATTTAGCCTGATAGCGGGCAGCTCTGTCTAGTAGTGCCTTAGCTGCTTGTTCGACAACTGCATCCCAAAACCAGGTTCAATCGGATAATTCTACTGCAACCGAAGCTACCGATAAGCAAATGACTCAAGGTGGAATGAATCATGATGGTATGAATCATGGTGGTATGAATAATGGCGGCATGAACCATAATATGTCAATGGATTTGGGACCAGCCGATGCTAACTTTGACTTGCGTTTCATCGACGCGATGACACCGCACCATCAAGGGGCAACAGAAATGGCAAAAGAAGCGCAACAGAAATCCAAACGCCCTGAGATTAAAAAGCTAGCAGACTTTATTATTAAGGCGCAAAACCAAGAAATTACACAGATGAAGCAGTGGCGACAAGCGTGGTATCCCAAGGCAGGAGATAAACCAATGGCTTACGATGCTTCGTCGAAGCAGATGCGGGAAATGTCATCTGAGCAAATGCAAGGCATGATGATGAACATGGATTTAGGTGCTGCGGATAATGAGTTTGACTTGCGCTTTATCAATGCGATGATTCCTCACCATGAAAGCGCTGTCACAATGGCGAAGGACGTTTTGAATAAATCGAAACGACCTGAAATTAAGAAATTAGCTCAAGAAATTATTAATTCCCAAAATACAGAAATCTCGCAAATGAAACAGTGGCGTAAAGCTTGGTATAAAAAGTAGGCTTAACTACTAACAGTAATCAACATTGATGGAAATAAGGTAAGGTTTTCGTGAAGAGAACATTTTTTGATGAGCGTCAAACTTTACCATACATTGGGTATAAAATTTCATCCCAATTTCATATCAATATGAAAAACTAGAGAAGAAGCCAAAAATTATAAACCCGCCTTACACAAGCAAATTATAAACAATGCATATCTCTAGCCGTTATCAGTATAAAACTTCGGTATTCCAGTATACTTCTGTCGTCATACTAAGTTTACTAGTACTCAATACTCCCAAAGTTGTATTAGCAGGTGCTGGACATGACCATAGTGGTGCAAGTTCATTTCAGGCTGGAGGTGAAGCATCCGGTTCTATAACTGTTGACGCACAAACGGCAAAACGCTTGGGAATTGAAGTTGAGTCAGTAAAAAATCAAAAGTTAGATATTGGGATTAAAACTACCGGACAGATTGAAACTTTACCCGACCAAAAAGTTGAGGTGACTGCACCCCTGACAAGTAAAGTAGTTGAGTTACTGGTAAAGCCAGGTAGTAAAGTCAAAAAAGGTCAGCCTGTAGCTGTTGTTGCTTCACCGGAGTTGGTTG
This sequence comes from Calothrix sp. OTE_75_metabat_31, assembly GCA_031379725.1. GTDB lineage: Bacteria > Cyanobacteriota > Cyanobacteriia > Cyanobacteriales > Nostocaceae > JANNFJ01. Next base: position 229 of record JANNFJ010000444.1, on the reverse strand, counting down.
ATTTGCGCGTCGGTTCCCAAGAAAAACAAGCCGATGCTCAAGGAGCTTTACAGAAAGCACAAGTTAATTTTCAATTAGCCCAAGAAAATTTAGTCCGTCAGCAAACAATTTCTAACGCGGAAATAGCACAAGCCCGCACCCAATTAAATGCAGCTCAATCACAATATAATCGGGATTTATCTCTAGTTAATCAGCGCTCCGTTTTGAAAGTCGCCCAAGAAAACCTCAA
>JANNFJ010000442.1:0-3318 GCA_031379725.1 Calothrix sp. OTE_75_metabat_31 | reverse complement strand
CCACCCCCCCCCCACTACCCCCCCCAAAATTAATAACTATTACTCCCTAATTCCGTAACTCCTAATCAAAATCAACAGTTGCCCATTGAGGTTGCCGAGAATAGCGTGTCATGTCGTCAAACTTGCGTAATTCGGCACGATGTACCAAAAAGTCGGGTGAATTTCCCAGCCATTTTAGATTCAAATCCGCAAAAATCTCGGCAATACGCTCCCGTTCCAAATCGGGCAAAACTTGTCCAAAATACCCTAATGTGATGTGGGCAGTGAAATGGTAGTTTTGTTCAATACCCAATCCCATTAACTGTGAATTTTGATACACAGTACGGCGAAAATTAATTAATTGTTCGTAACAACTTCGCTCTTTGGGAACCAAACAAACAGCGATCGCTCTTGGCATCAGCATCATTCCTAATATTTGCCAGCGAATCGGTTGTTTAATAGGCTTTTCTGCTTGCCGATACTGTTCAAAAATTTTGGCACAGCAAAATTGTAGCTCGCTTTCATAGTTAGAATTTTGCTCGCAAGCGTGACGGTAAGCACTGTCCCAGATTAAATCTGCTAGCGTCAGGTGAAAACTTGGTTTTGAAATCGGCACAATTAATTGGGGGTCTGCCACCAAATCTAATATTTGTTTTTGATAATCCTCCAACTGAGCATAAAATTCCGCGTTTTTTGGGTCTTCCTCACTAGGGGGAGTAATTACCGTGTAGCCAGGAAAAGGTACTGGTTGCCTTCTACCTGCGGGTGCAGGCTGAAACTTATAGGACTCCTGGATATGTTGAACTTGAGTTTGATAAGCTTCAAGTAGCGTCATCCGCGCTAACCGATTTAAGTAAGTTTGGTAGTCGTCGTCCACCCTGTATGTACCTCACGCTTTTGTGACTATTTTAATAGGGAATAGGGAATAGGGAATAGGGAGTTAGGAGTTAGTCGTAGGGGCGCAAGGCCATGCGCCCCTACAGAGTAGGGAGTAGTAAAACTGACATCATGCCTCAGAGGAAGATTCTTTCCTCCATTCGGTGTCTTCTTCCTACTCCCCACTCCTTACTTCGCTAATTTTTGGGAACCGTAGTTGGGTTAGCAAGCGTCATAACAGACAATAGGAATAAGTCAAAAGTTAGAAATGAAGACTGTTACAACGCCTTTTTGGTTGAAGCCAGGAATGCGAATTGATGGTTTGTCCTTATAAATGTATCTTTTATCCTGATTTTTCCCCTTCCCATTTGGGAGCTGGGGAAGTTAAAAAGGGTTGGATATGTTTCAAATGATTCAACCATATGTCTAAAATTCCTAGTGAATACGCTGTACACCTGATGTTAGCGAGCGGTCATCGAGAAGAAGTCCGTTTTGCCACGATTCAGGAATTCCAAAAATGGTATAGCGGTGAACTGATGCCCAAATCGGCTTCAGATGACTTTATCAGCGTACCAATCAAAAATATTCAAGGTGAGTACATGGTCGTTCGTCCATTTCGGGTTGTAGCGATTCGAGTCGAACCTATTTTTAGTTCTAGAATTGAATGATTAATTGAATCATGAGAAAAAAGCTGGCTTTACTGTCCTTGAGTCTAAGTATTATTGCTGTTACTCCGTTGTTCTCCGTAGTTGCTCAGGTGCCAGTAATACCATTACCGGCACCGGGTAACCCTCAACTGCCACCTATACAAATACCACCTTCCTCAATACCACCAATTCCTCAACCTGCATTAACTCTACCGCTGAAGTTGATGGAAATAGACTTGAACTGCCAACCTGCACGCGGTTGTTTGGGTTGGGACGAGCAGCTTTTTTGGAATAATGGCAAGCGAGGCGATCGCGCAGCTTTATTACAATCGATTGATAATAGTTTGCGCTATCTCAATACACCCAAAGCTGCCACTGTATATCAAAATTATCCCGTCCAAGGTATTACTCTCGAACGGGTACGCCGCAGTTTACAACGCTTCCGGCAATTGGTTGTCAGTACCAAGTCGCCAGCACAACTACAAGCCGCAGTTCGCCGGGAATTTGATTTTTACAAGTCGGTGGGCAATGACGGTAATGGGACGGTTAAATTTACGGCATATTACGAGCCAGTTTATACTGCCAGTCGCGTTCGTACGGAACAGTATAAATACCCTCTCTATCGAGCTCCACTCGACTTAGACAAGTGGGCAAAACCCCACCCCAAACGCCTTGACCTCGAAGGTACAGATGGGTTGCTAGGTGACAAGAGTCCCTTGCGTGGTTCGGAGATGTTTTGGTTCCGCGATCGCCTGGATGCATACATGATTCATATCCAAGGTTCGGCGCAATTAAAGTTGGCAGATGGTTCAAAGACGAGTGTTGGCTTTGCTGGTGCTACGGATTACCCCTGGACGAGTATTGGTAAGGCTTTAATCAAAGATGGTAAGTTAGACCCCCAAAATGCGACAATGCCCGCTCTCCTCGCCCATTTCAAGCAAAATCCCCAAGAGATGGATGTCTATTTGCCAATCTGGGAACGGTTTGTTTTCTTTAAAGAAACTAACGGCGAGGCAGCAAGCGGCAGTATCGGTGTACCAGTAACTCCCGACCGTTCGATTGCTACTGACAAATCCCTAATGCCCCCTGGTGCATTGGCACTGATTTATAATGGTTTCCCCTACCCCACAGCAAACGGTAACTTAGTAAGACGTTCGGTTAGCCGTTTCGTACTCGACCAAGATACAGGTAGCGCTATCAAAGGTCCGGGACGGGTCGATTATTTTATGGGTACTGGTAAATTAGCAGGTGACAGAGCCGGCATTACTGGAGGGAATGGGCAACTAATTTATTTATTGTTGAAGTGAATAGACCTGTTCCGTAGGATAGGTGTCTCGCCTGTCCTATAAATCCTTCAGGCAGGATGCCGTTCCCTACGTCCTTCCGACCAAACTTGCCACAACTGTAGTCAATTCCGCTGCCTCAATCGGCTTTGGTAAGTGTAATTGATAACCTTCTTGAATGGCTCGCAATCGGTCTTCAGTGCGGGCATATGCCGTTAGTGCAGCGGCGGGGATGTTACCACCTTCTTCGGGTGGCAAAGAGCGAATTTTACGGATAAGTGAGTATCCATCCTCACCTGGCATCCCAATATCACTAACCAATACATCAGGCTTGGATTGAGAAATCAATTCTAGGGCTTCGGCAACTGAAGCTGCTGCTCTAACTTCTGCATGGGACTGCTGAAGGACGGTAACGAGAAACTCGCGGGTATCAGCTTCATCATCGACGATGAGAACTTGCACACCTGCGAGTGAGGGAGTAAAGGGGATGGGGGGAGTGGGAGAGGGGGAAATGGGGAGAGGGGGAGACAAGG
>JANNFJ010000421.1:0-21812 GCA_031379725.1 Calothrix sp. OTE_75_metabat_31 | reverse complement strand
CGACTTGAATAACAATTACAATTGGTTGTTCCGGTAGCGGTATTTGCTCGTAAAGTGATGTTCCTCCAATCATATGCTCTAAATCGATTAACCACAACATTTCACCTCGCCAATTATAAGCACCTAAAACGCTAGTTGAAGTATCGGGGACGCTTAAAATATCATCAAGATTTATCCGCATAATCTCTGTGATTTGTTCGAGGGGTATCAAACTATTTCCAAATGTTCCTATTGGGAAATTTAGCAACCGTTGACGATGATTTTCTCGCGGAGAATCGAGTAAAGATTTGGCTAAATTAGTTGTTCTTAGAACTGAATCAAGTGAAGGTAACATATGATTATTTTAGCTTTCGACTATTTATATTGGCAAATTAATAATGAATTCTGCACCTTCCCCAGGTGTCGAATTTACTGACAAAGAACCATCATGTTTTTCGATGATAATTTGACGTGCGATCGCTAACCCCAAACCAGTGCCTTTGCCAACAGGTTTTGTTGTAAAAGCATAGCCAAAAATCTTTTCTTTAATCTCTTCGGGAATGCCCATTGCGTTATCTTGAATATGGATTATAATATGCGTTTTTGGCTGATTTATAAGAGTTTTTATTTTAATTTGAGGTTTGATTACTTGTTGTAAATATTTTTGATTGCAGTCTCTTAAAGCATCAACGGCATTAATTAATAAATTCATCAATACTTGATTTAACGGTCCCGGATAACAATTAATCATTGGCAACTTTCCATAATCTTTTATGATTTCAATTTCTGGAGTTTTATCATTGGCTTTAAGTCGATGTTTAATAATCAATAATGTACTCTCTAAACCTTCATGAATATCGAAAGGAACTTTGTCTTCTACATCATTCCGCGAAAATACTTTAAACGACTCGCTAATATCTTTGATTCTAATTGCACTTGTTTGCATGGTAGTCAAAATATTAGCAAAATCTTCAACCAAAAAATCTAACTCAATTTCCTCTGCATGTTTTTTGATTTCTTGTTCGGTAGCTTTTTGTTGATAAAGCTGCAAATGGTCAAGTAAATCATTAAAATAAGTTGATGCATAAACAGAATTAGCAGTAATTGCACCAATTGGATTGTTAATTTCGTGTGCTATCCCGGCAACTAGTTGTCCAAGTGTAGACATTTTTTCATTTTGTATTAGCTGAAGTTGTGATTCTTGGAGTTGTGTTAATGCATTTTTCAATTCTGTTCTTTGTGTTTCTAACTGTTTATTTAAGTTACTCAATTTTAAATGAACATTAACCCTAGCGATAACTTCTTCTTTTTGTAAGGGTTTAGTTACATAATCTACTGCACCCAAACTCAAACCTTTAACTTTATCTTCTATTTTCGTTAGTGCAGTCATAAAAATTACTGGAATATCTTGAGTCTCCTGTGTTTGTTTGAGACGAATGCAAATTTCAAATCCATCCATATTTGGAAGCATTACATCCAACAAAATTAGACTCGGTGTAATTTCCCTTACCTTTTGTAATGCACTTTCACCGTTATTAGCAACTACAACATTAAAACCAGATTCCTGTAACATTATTAATAAAGCAGTTGCATTTGTTGGACTGTCGTCAACTATTAAAATTTGTTTTTCTTGTAATTCAATCATAAAGGTAAAGAGTGAAAACTAGGAATTGGAAGATAAAGGATATAAATTAATTTTTCATAGCTTATACATTAGACATCTCTAGACTGACGGTAATCATACGATAAATTCTGCTATTAAGCTCAATTTAAGTTAATAATAAATCGGGTTTTCAATATTCCAATTGCAAATAATTTCAATTATTATTAATATTAAATTTTTCTTTCTTTAGTGCTTATAAAAAACTGGTATAGGCTGGTGAAATAAAGCTAGTATTTCAATAAAACTTTTACTTTTTACTTGTGGCGCTACCAGAATATCTAGTCAGTAAATCTTTTCCGCGATCGCCTACTTCAATCAACATAGTTTCTATTAGTTTTATGGCTATAGGTGAAGGATTCGCACGTCCATTTTCCCACCGGTTAACGGTAGGATAAGTGAACCCTAATGCAGCTGCAAATTGTTCTTGAGTTAGACCAGTTTGTAACCTAAATTCACGGATTAGATGACCGACTTCTGGCTGTTTAATCGCTAGCAGTCTTTGGCTATTCATCTATATTTAAATTCACTAATATAGTGAGTGATGTATCAAGCTACATACTAGCCAAATAGAATACGACCGACTTCAGGGTAATTACATAATTATTTTAGATTTATGGGTCTTTCGATGAAAAACCAGGTTTTGCAAAAATATCTAGTAATCCCCACGTAGGTGAGGATACGTACTTGAGAAATCAAAATTTTTGTAGAGACGTTACTTAATACTATTCCCAAGTCGAAATCAAACGAAATACATCGGGAATTTCACCTTGTTCAACGGGAAATTCTAAAATTGTATCTCGATGTGCCAAATAACCAGACTCAGTAAACGACATTAACATCCGCGAAAGTGCCAGCCACACTTCGGATTCATACTCCCAATCTCCAGACCGTGAAGCTTTACCTGCAATCGATTTTAGTGCCCAAAAATAACTATTTCGTACTACCGAACCACCTTTTTTATACGCAGGTAAATCTTCGTGGTGTAAAAATAGCACTTCATCTTCGATTTTGGCACGCATAAAGTAAGGAGTAAGGAGTGTATAAACCGTCTTGTTAGGCATCCTGCCTGTCCGAAATCAAATCAATTCCTGAGATAGGTATCCCCGTCCCTCGAATTTATCTAATTTTAACTCTCCCTGCAACTTCTTTACCTAAAATTACGCCGTTTCCTCAATTGCCGGAATTTGTCGCTGTACTACCTTAATCAGATCCAAAGTCTTTTGATAGGCAATTTCCTGTCCTTGTTGCTCAAAATACCTAGCTGCTATTTGCAAATCTAATATTGCTGCCTGTTGATAACCCAAATTATGATAGGCAATACCTCGATTCACATAAGCTTGGGCATTACTAGGGTTGAAATGAACCGTAGCGCTAAAGTCCCTGACTGCACCAATATTATCGCCATTTTTGCCGCAGGTACAACCCCGGTTAAAGTAACCACGGTAATCTTGGGGATTGAGACGAATTGCCAAGGTAAAATTGCGCGTGGCTGCGTTAAAATCGGTTAAATGAAACCGCGCTAAACCTAAGTCGTTGTAGATATCTGCTAGTAAATAACTCTCGGTTTCAGGTATTAACGATAAAGCCCGATGGTAATCTAAAATCGCATTTTGATTATGACCTAATGCCGCTGTTGCTACACCTCGGTTGTAGTAAGCACGAAAATCATAGGGTTTTTTAGCAATAACTTGATTATTGTCATCAATTGCGGCTGGATAATCGCCTTGGCGGTAATAAGCGATACCACGGTTAATATATGCTTCGATGTTGTGGGGTGCTAAATTGATGGTTCGATTGCAATCAACAATGGCATTCTGGTAATCTTGCAATTGGAGATAAGCAAGACAGCGATTACTATAAGCTGCTGTGTAGTCTTCATTTAACTCGATTGCTTGAGTAAATCGCCTTACAGCCTCTGAATATCCACCAATTTGTAATTGTTGTATGCCTAATTGTAATATGTCACTGGCAGAAGGTGAAGAATTTTCAAGTGCATTAGCGTTAACTTGAGATATCAGTATAAAAAATAAAGCGTTACAAATTAACAACTTTCCAAAGCATATCCCAAAAAACCGATTTAAGCAATTCATTCTTAAGCCTCTGGAATTGCTGGCAGTAATTTAACTAAATAATAAAACTAGTAGAGCAGCTTATTACCTGCTCTACTTAATCTTTTAAGATTCAAGAATTTTTAAATTTGAGGTTAACATTAAACAATCCCAAATCAATAATCCAAAATCTCAAAAGAAATTGTTATTTACTACCAGCCCTTATCAGCTTGTTCTAGTACGTAAGCAGCTACATCTTCAATTTGGTTAGGCTTTAAACGACCACCAAAAGCAGGCATCGCATTTTTACCCTTCGTAACTTGATAGATAATTGCTTCAGAGGAATACATATTGTACTTTTCCAAAGCATCCTTTTTCAAGGTTTTGTTAGCTTGCACCAAATTTTTCCCACCTGCGTGGCATGAAGCGCAGTTAGCGCTAAAGATTTTTGCTCCACCAGCAGCATCTGCAAGTGCAGGGCTACTAAAAGCGAAGGTGAAGATTGCTACGGCAAGAAGCAATCCCGAAATAATTCTCTTCATTACGTGTTCCCTCTGTAACAAAAGATAAGTAAGTGTTATATCCTCTTAATATTTTCTGGTTCAGGCGGGTGATAGTCAAACGACAAACTGTCATACTTCGCTACAAAGGCTGATTTTTACAAATTTTAGTTAATATTTGTTGCAATTTGAGTAATTGTTACTAACAAAAAAACAATGGCAAAAATATATACCTATCAATGATTTGCGATATTGTAGGGGCGGGGTCTCCCCGCCCAGAGAATCTCATTGGTAAACCTATAATTATACTCGAAGCAGGAGCGCTATTAGCACTTATAGCGTTTCTCAACCTACTGAGGTACAGCCATTTTACACCAAGATCGGGGCGCAATGCCTTGCGCCCCTACATATGTACCTCACCTGGCTGGGAACTGCTATAGCCCGACACCAAAAGCTAACCACTAATAGCCATTTTAAAAGTTTAATTTTTATCCGTTCTTAGTATAACTTACCGAATCTGGAGTCGCAGCCATTCGGGTCATAGCATCACCCGCAACGCGGCAAATCCGCCATTCATCAAGAATATCTGCCCCCATGCGACGATAAAAGGCTTGGGCTGGTTCGTTCCAATCTAAAACACTCCATTCCAAACGTCCGCAATTCCGTTCGACAGCGATTTGGGCAATTTTAGTTAACAGCGCTTTGCCGATTCCTAGCCGTCGATATTCTGGAAGAACAAAAATATCTTCGAGGTAAATACCTGGTTTAGTTAAAAATGTCGAATAATTGGGAAAAAATAGGGCAAAACCCGTAGATTGTCCATTATATTCAGCTAATATGACTTCAGCATATTTTTGCAAACCAAAAAGATGCTCCCTTAGTGCGATCGCATCTCCAGTTACAGCATATGTAAGTTTTTCGTACTCGGCTAATCCTTGAATTAAACCAAAGATTGTATCGCAATCGTTAGGTTGGGCAAAACGCACGGTAATACCACTACTTAAAGTCATTGGTGAGAAATCCTTGGTTATTGGTCATTAGTTATTAATCATTGATTTAAATTCAAAGACCAATTTATCACGTAGCGTAGGCATCCTGAGCGCGTATTTTTGCAACGGACAGGCAAGATGCCTAACAAGACGGGCTATAACTAATGACCAATAACTAATGAAAAATAACAAATGACCCAGTTATACCAACCAACCTTTTAGCCGTTTAGCGATATGGGGACGACGGAGTTTTCGCATTGCTTTGCTTTGAATTTGACGAACACGTTCGCGTGAAAGGTTGAACATATTGCCAACTTCTTCTAACGTGCAAGGTTCGCTGGTTGTTAAGCCGTAACGTAACGAAATTACGTCTTTTTCTCGTGGTGTCAGCACGTCACCCAATACTTCCCAAATCTCCTGACGCATCATGGTTTCATTCATTTTTGCTTCTGGAGACTGATTATCTTCGTCTTCAAGCAAATCCATCAATTCGGTATCTTCTTCTTTACCGACCCGATGGTTGAGTGAAAGTGCTTGACGACGTAGTTGCTGAAGTTGACGCAGTTGGCTAGGAGGAATTTCGAGGATTTCTGCAAGTTCTACTTCGCTGGGATTGCGTCCTAATTGCTGCTTGAGTTCGCGTTGCGCTTTTTTGAGCTTGTTGAGCTTTTCGACGATGTGAATGGGTAAGCGAATTGTGCGTGCGTCGTTGGCGATCGCACGAGTAATGGCTTGACGTATCCACCAATAAGCATAGGTCGAAAACTTGTAGCCTTTATCGGGGTCGAACTTTTCACTAGCCCGATTTAAACCCATTGCCCCTTCTTGAATCAAATCTAGAAAAGGTACACCGCGATTGAGATACCGTTTGGCAATCGATACAACTAAACGCAAATTTGAGCGAATCATTTTGCGTTTAGCAACTCTACCTTGATACAAACGACTTTCTAATTGTCTTTCTGTTATCCCCAAATGCGTAGCAACAGTTTCTTTACTCGCTTGTTCTAAATTGTCTTTTAATGAAACTTGTAATTCTCGAACTTCTTCTAAAAATCTGACTCGTCGCGCTAATTCGACTTCTTCATCGGGTTTAAGCAACGGGTAACGCGCCATTTCTTTAAAAAATGCCCCAACTGCATCATCGTGTTCAGTTTTATTATACCCTGAAGGACGTGCTGCCCCCATTGCGTCGCCATCGCGCTCATCATTGTCTGAAATCAATGCTTCGTCTGCTACTGCTTCTAAGATTTCTATCGACGGTTCTTCGATAATATCTACAGCACTTTCAATAATTTCGATTGTTCCCAATTCAGCAATATTCATAGGCTTTTCAAGATATGTTTGCTTGCTTTGGTACATAATTAGCTTAGTGACAGCGATTTAGAGGTTATATTTTCTGCTCATACAATACATGCATTTAATTAGTAGCAAAAAATACCTATCTCTGCCTGTAATTAACTTACCATTTTTTTTACATTTAGTTTTTCAACAAAAACCGAAATCTCACCTCAACAACGCTAAAGCTTGTTAAGTCAAATTATTTTTGGTCGTTATATTGCTATAAACAAGTAAATTATGGGCTAGCGTTATGGCATTATCCAAAAATTAGCCGCTTACTCTGCAATACTATGTATTTGTCTCTTTCCTCTGCGTCAAATATGCACTCATCCTCCTCAACTAAACTTCATAAATAGATAACCTTTCGTTGCCACTCCTCAATGCTTAAAACTTTCTATATTTTTCTCAAGTATTTGACTTAATTATGCTCTCTAGCCTATCTGTGGTAGATGATTATATTTCAAATCTCTAGACGATAACTTTTGCATCACCAATAACTTTTACCATACTGCATTTAGAGTCCTAAATTTAAGTGTTAATTTAAATATCGGCAACAAATATTATCTGGATAAAAGCTTCTCATATCCTCTAGCGATTGAATATCTATCAATAGGCGGAAAGATGCTTTACCCTATTTAGTATTTATGGAGAAAATTATATACAACGCGCCCAATAGATAAATTGTGACTTAATCTCCATCTCGATAGTTATTAATACGACGTTTCGGAGAATGGATTTGTTCGGTGAAGCACTTGTATAGGAAACTTATCAAGTATTATGTCTAATGAAAGTATAGGTCACTACAATTTTCAATGATTTGACAATTGCTCTTTTGGCAAGTGCGTTATATAAAGGCTGGTTAACAAATTTTATTGCATAAATATTTTCGGATATAATTCAAAAACTATGTATATCAATGATGTGAGTCTACAGGTGTTACAAGTAGCAGAACTTGGGGGAGCATACCAAGCGAGTATAGCAACAGGACGATGGGTAGAAGTCTTGGTAGATTGTCCTGGTGTGACAGGATTGTTTACATATCGATTGCCAGACCAGCTAGAAGTAAAATCTGGGGATATTTTGAGCGTCCCCTTTGGTGCCCAAGTTGTTGGGGGAATTGCCATTCGCCTGATTGCACAACTACCGGACGATATCCCAGTAGAAAAAATTCGCAATGTTGAAGATGTTGTCAGTAGTGGCTTTTTCAAAAGCGAGTATTGGGAACTGTTGAATAAAGTCGCGACCTATTATTACACGCCTTTAATTCAAGTCGTACGAGTTGCCTTACCCCCCGGTTTGTTAGGAAAATCCCAACGTCGCATTCGGTTAGTTAAGGGAGTCGGGAGTGGGGAGTCGGAAGTAGGGGGAGACAGGGAAGACAAGGGGGACAAGGAGGTATTGTCTACAGACTACAGACCACGGACAACGGACAATGGACTACGGACTACGGACTACCTCTCACAAACAGCACGACAGATATTAGAATTATTGCGATCGCAATCAGCTGGAGACTACAGTTACAATTACCTGCAACGTCAAGTTAAATCTGCTTACCGAGGGGTGCGCGAGTTATCGCGGTATGGTTTGATCGAAAGTTATCTCGAAGCACCACGGCTAACAAAGCCCAAACTGCAAAAAGCCGTAATTCTCACAGGTAATCCCTCTGACCGGGATATCACTACCCGTCAGCATGAAATTTTAGAAGTATTGCGACGGCATGGGGGTGAAATGTGGCTTTGCGAGTTACTCCAAGTTTGTAGCGCAAGTTCTTCCATCGTGAAAACACTGTCCGATAAGGGTTACATCGTCATCGAAGAACGGGAAGTATTGCGAAGCGAATCCTCCTGTGCAATGTCTGGATTGGCAGGGGAATCAGCAAAAGCCCTCACACTTGCCCAATTAGAAGCACTAACAGCGATACGAGAAATTAGCGGACATGCAACTATGCTGTTGCATGGGGTGACGGGTTCGGGAAAAACCGAAGTTTACCTGCAAGCGATCGCGCCCCTCCTCCAAACTGGAAAATCTGCCCTCGTTCTCGTTCCCGAAATTGGACTTACACCCCAACTTACTGACAGATTTCGCGCTCGTTTCGGTAATAAAGTTAGTGTTTATCACAGTGCCCTCTCGGATGGCGAACGCTATGATACTTGGCGACAAATGCTAACAGGCGAACCCCAAGTAGTAATTGGCACGCGCAGCGCCATCTTTGCCCCTTTACCAAACCTGGGTTTGATTATTCTGGATGAAGAACACGATTCTTCATTCAAACAGGATTCTCCCATCCCTACCTATCATGCCCGCACTGTAGCTGTGTGGCGTGCCGAGTTGGAAAATTGCCCTTTGTTACTTGGTTCGGCTACACCTTCATTAGAAACTTGGATGAGTGTAGGGAGCGAGGGACAAGGGGGACAAGGGGGACAAGGAGAAATGTCTCCCCTGTCTCCCCCCTCTCCCCTGTCTCCCCCCTCTCCCCTCCCTACTCACTACTTAAGCCTTCCTGAACGCATTAACTCTCGTCCGCTTCCACCTGTAGAAGTCGTAGATATGCGGCAAGAATTGCAACAGGGTAATAAATCGCTGTTTAGCCGTTCGCTGGAAGATGCATTGATTCAACTCCAGGAAAGAAGCCAGCAAGGTATTTTATTTATTCATCGTCGCGGGCATAGTACTTTTGTATCGTGCCGCAGTTGTGGATATGTTATGGATTGTCCGCACTGCGATGTATCGCTTTCCTACCATCAAGCGGAAGAAGGCGCACCGCAAATGTTACGTTGTCATTATTGTAACTACGTTAATTCACACCCCCGTAATTGTCCTGACTGCGGTTCGCCTTACTTCAAATTTTTCGGTAGCGGTACGCAAAGGGTCGGGCAGGAATTGGCGCGACAGTTTCCCGAATTGCGCGTAATTCGGTATGATAGCGATACTACCCGTACTAAAGGCGCACATCGCAACCTGTTAACAAAGTTTGTGAATGGTGAAGCCGATATTTTGTTAGGTACGCAAATGCTGACCAAGGGTTTAGATTTGCCGCAGGTGACGCTAGTGGGGGTTATTGCTGCCGATGGTTTGCTGCATTTATCTGATTACCGTGCAAGTGAAAGGGCATTTCAAACCTTGACGCAGGTGGCTGGACGTGCTGGACGTGGGGAAGACCCCGGTCGTGTAATTTTACAAACATATACGCCGGAACACCCTGTAATTAGCGCAGTGTGCGGGCATGATTATACCAGGTTTACAAATTCGGAATTAGAGCAGCGACAAGCGCTTAACTATCCTCCCTACGGCAGGTTAATTTTATTGCGGTTGAGCAGTATTGATGCAGTCGAAGTTGCAAATGCAGCGGAGATGATAGCCGTATTTTTGCGGAGTTGGGAGGGATACGATATACTCGGACCCGCGCCTGCTAGCGTAATGCGGGTTGCAAATCGCTATCGCTGGCAAATATTGTTGAAGTTTGCCCAGGATACTTTGCCGCAGTTACCCGATTGGGAGAATGTCCGCGAAATTTGTCCGAACTCGGTAAGTTTGACAATTGACGTTGACCCGATGAATATGATGTAGTTTATTCACCTTACAACTGATAAATTGTAGTTATAGAGCCAATCTTCAAAATCAGCCTGATTTGCCTGTGCTTGGGAAGCTACTCCACTTAAAAATTTTTCACTGTCAGCATCATAGGAACGACTTCCTTGAAATGCACTACGAACTTGAATAATTTGAGTGCGATAAATACGGCTGTTTTCATAGCTTATTAACGCACTTTCAATTGTTGGTTGATGAATTAGAAATTGCGATAGTTCCCAAGCATCTTCAAACGCCGTATTCGCTCCCTGTCCTAATGACGGTACCATTGGGTGAGCGGCATCGCCTAACAAAGTGACCCTGCCATTACTCCAACTCTCTAAGGTCGGTCGGTCATAAATAGGACGTTCTATAATGTCCTCACAAGGAGTTGCTTGTATTATTGCTTCGACTGGATTTGACCAACCTGCATATATTTCCAAGAGACGCGCTTTAGCATTTACAGCATTTTCTGACATTATGCTCTGTGTTGATAAGATGCCCGCACTCCAAAATATGTATCCATTCCCTACATCAATGAGAGTAAAAATTTTGCCCTCTGCTCCTGTCATAATTGTGACTTCGTTGGCAGACAGTTGTTCGTGTTGATATGGAATAACAGCACGCCAAGACAAGCGACCTGCGTAATGAGGCAAACCATCTCCAACTAACTGCTGCCTGATAACTGAATTAATACCATCTGCACCAATTAAAAAATCTGATGTTACAGTTTTACCGTTGTCAAAACTAATTTTAACATCGCTATCGGTTTGCTCAAACCCAATGCAGCGATGATTAAGATGGACAGCATCGGGTGAAAGGTTAGCGAACAGGGTTTCTTGTAAACAAGACCAGCGGATATTTAACATTGGCTGTTGATATTTCTCCATCAGGGTCAAGCTATTTTGTACAATTAGTTCTCCGTTGCTTTTTCTAATATTTACTGTTTCAGCTTGACTGCCTAAGTCTTTCAATGATTTGGTTATGCCTGATGCAATCTTTTCGAGCGTTTTTAGACCGTTAGGAAATAAGCTTAACCCAGCTCCAATTGGTCGCAACTCTCTGGCTTTTTCATAAACTTGAGCATTGATACCATGTTGATTAAGTGCAATTGCAACCGAACAACCTCCTAAGCCAGCACCAACAATCGCTACGTTTTGAATCATATTCTTCAAGCTTTAAATCAAGTTATTTGGTCTAAAAATCCTATCAAGCCCTCTTTACTTCGTGCCCTTTGCGATCGCTGTCGAACTCACGTTATGTTAGTTGGGCGTAGGTAAGTTCTTTATTTGCCCAGTCGGTTTCTTCAAGAAACTCATCAAATGCGGTCAAAAGTCCAGGAAACTCCTCTTCTCTCAAATATTTCACATCGGCTTGATAGCCCTTGGTTCGATACCACCCAATTAAATCAAATAGTTCTTTTCGCCATAGAAGTATAAAAATCCAGGCGGGTATTTCTTTGTAAACAACCGTCATATTTTGTACTTTGGAGAAAACTTCTGCCATCTGAAGAGGAGTTAGTAAATCCCCAGCAAGCTCAATTTCCTTACCGATGTACTTTGAGGAATTTTTGATAATGTGGGCAGCAACTCGACCCATGTCTTTAGTTGTAATTAGATGCAAAGGCCTGTCGGGTTGGAGCGAAAATTGGAAGACACCTTTTAAGATCGACGGACGTGTATACTTCTTCCAAAATTCGTCCATAAATAAGCAAGCTCTTAACATCGTTGTCGGTAAGCCAACTTCTTTAAGGATCTTTTCTATTTCATACTTTTGTTCGATGTGACCAATTCCCGAATTTCGATCTGCCCCTCCTGCCGAGTTATACAGAAAATGCTTGATATTTTTTTGCTTCGCAATTCGCGCTACTCGCTTGGCTCTTTCGATCTCTAACGGGTCGGGTTTGGCTGAGTCTGCGGCTGTAGCATGACAGTAAACCGATGAAACTTCTACAAAAGCTGCTGCAAGCGAATTATCATCATCTAAGTTGGCTTCCATAAGCTCGACAGCATCGTTCATCTTTGATAGTGATGGACGACTCAAGTCTATTTTCCTAGTTATGGCGCGTAGATTGGTAACTCCTTGTTCGAGAAAACCTTTGACTACGTTTCCACCTGTACCTCCGGTAACGCCGATGAGCAAAACTTTATCCATTTTGACCTCTGTTGCGATTTGTGTGAGTCTAAATATTAAGCTAGGAAGCAATCGAACCTTTTTTCGTGGGAAGCTGAAAGAAGTTCGACTATTGCCGCTATAATTTGCTGCACGGATTAAATATACCTTCTATTAATTTTACCTACATAAATGCTGGTACAAGGATTTTTCCAAATCGGGTTAACGTTACTTCTCGTCATTGCCATTACACCGCTATTAGGCAAGTATATAGCGCGGGTTTTTATGGAGCAAAGAACCCTTCTTGATTTTATTGTTACACCTCTCGAACGCCTAATCTATGCTGTGGGGGGTATCAACCGTCGTTCGTCCATGTCGGGTTGGGAGTACGCGCGATCGCTACTTTACAGTAACTTATTTATGGGAGCGTTTGTATACTTGCTCCTAATGAACCAGCGGCTTCTTCCCTGGAATCCAAATAAATTTAAAGCGTTACGGTGGGATACAGCACTGCATACGACGGTTTCGTTTCTGACGAATACCGACCAACAGCATTATTCAGGGGAAACTGCACTAAGTTATTTTAGCCAAACTACTGCGTTAACGTTCTTAATGTTCGTATCTGCCGCCACAGGTTTAGCAGTAGGTATCGCATTTATTCGTGGTTTGACTGGTAGACCATTGGGAAATTTTTATGTTGATTTGACTCGTGGCATTACTAGGATACTATTACCGATTTCAATTATTGGCGCTGTAGCACTCCTAGCATTGGGAGTTCCACAAACTTTATTGGGTACGCAAGTTATTAATACTTTGGAGGGTGGAACTCAGTATATAGCTAGAGGCCCAGTTGCATCGTTTGAAATGATTAAACAATTGGGAGAAAATGGAGGTGGTTTTTTTGGGGTTAATTCTGCACACCCATTTGAAAACCCTAACTCATTATCGAATCTAATCGAAACCATTGCGATGGTGTGCATTCCTGCGGCATTAATCTACACCTATGGGGTGTTTGCCAATAACCTCAAACAAACATGGTTACTATTTTGGATGGTGTTTATAATTTTCGTCGTGTTGGTGGGAGTGACCGCAATTGGTGAATCTCAAGGAAATCCTTTAGTCAATAGCACCGTTGGGCAAGAAATGCCCAATTTAGAAGGTAAAGAAATTCGATTTGGTTGGGCACAAACAGCATTATGGGCAGTGTTGACAACTGCGACAATGTGCGGTGCAGTTAATGGAATGCATGATTCGCTCATGCCTCAAGGTGGTTTTTCCACCTTACTCAATATGTTCCTACAAATAGTGTGGGGTGGACAAGGTACGGGAACCGCATATCTATTTATATTCTTGATTTTGACGGTATTTTTAACCGGGTTAATGGTGGGACGTACCCCCGAATTCCTGGGACGCAAAATTGAGAAACGCGAAATTGTGCTGGCAAGTGTAGTGTTATTGATTCATCCGATTACAGTCTTAATTCCTAGTGCGATCGCACTCTCATTTCCCAATACATTAGCGGGAATAAGCAACCCAGGTTTCCACGGGATTGCCCAAGTGGTATACGAATATGCATCAGCAGGTGCAAATAATGGTTCTGGTTTCGAGGGATTGAATGATAATACGTTGTGGTGGAATCTCAGCACCGCAGTCAGCATCTTGGTCGGACGGTATGTGCCAATTATGGCAATTTTGCTGTTAGCTGACAGCATGACACGCAAACAACCAGTACCCGCAACCACTGGTACTCTCAGAACCGATTCTTCCCTCTTTATAAGTGTGACAGCTGGGGTTATTCTAATTTTGTCAGTTTTAACATTCTTCCCCGTTTTAGCATTAGGCCCAATTGCCGAAGGGTTTAAACTTGCTGCGAAATAATGATGGAAACAATTAACACACCTACACCGCGCCGTCCGCGTACTCGTCCAACTTCTAACCGAAACTCGCGCAAGCGACCTCAAGCCAATACCCAAGGGCTTTACGTCCGCGCAGTCAGAGATGCTTTTGTCAAACTTAATCCTAAATCTACTATTCGTAACCCAGTAATGTTCCTAGTCTGGGTTGGTACATTAATTACTATTGCTCTGACTATTGACCCGTTCCTTTTCGGTTCAGTCCCCGGTAAAAATCCTCGGTTATTCAACGGAATCATTGCCGCAATCCTGTTTCTGACAGTGCTATTTGCCAACTTTGCCGAAGCTGTGGCAGAAGGGCGTGGAAAAGCTCAAGCCGATGCGTTGCGTTCGACAAAATCCGAAACAGTCGCAAAAATACTTGCCGCCGATGGCAGTATTTCCGAAATCCCATCCACTAGCTTGAAGCGTGGCGATAACGTCTATGTCGCCGCAGGTGATGTAATTCCCGCTGATGGGGAAGTCACAATGGGTGTTGCCAGCGTCGATGAATCTGCCATTACTGGGGAATCTGCCCCCGTTTTGAAAGAATCAGGTTCCGACATTGCTAGTTCAGTTACAGGGGGAACCCGCATCATCTCCGACGAATTGATTATTCGGATTACTGCTGACCCCGGACAAGGGTTTATTGACCGAATGATTGCCCTAGTTGAAGGTGCCCAAAGGTCAAAAACCCCTAACGAAATTGCGTTGACGGTATTGTTGGCAGTTTTGACCCTGGTATTTTTGTTTGTAATTGTGACATTGCCGGCACTCGCAAGTTACGTTAACAGTTCGGTCAGTGTTACTGTATTAATCGCTTTACTTGTAGCACTAATTCCCACCACTATCGGTGGTTTACTCAGTGCCATCGGGATTGCCGGAATGGATAGAGTCGCCCAATTTAACGTCATTGCCAGTTCCGGACGTGCTGTTGAAGCCTGTGGAGATGTCAACACGCTGGTATTAGATAAGACTGGAACCATTACCCTGGGAAATCGGCTTGCTGAAGAATTTATCCCCATCGATAACCACGACATCCACGAAATCGCCACCGTAGCTTTAGCAGCAAGTATCTTTGATGATACCCCCGAAGGTAAATCGATTGTACGTCTAGCCGAACGATTGGGAGCAATTGTTGACATCGACCGTGAATATGCCGAAGCTGTAGAGTTTTCAGCTAAAACTCGGATGAGTGGCACAAACTTACCCGACGGACGACAAGCCCGAAAAGGTGCAGTTAATGCCATTAAGGGGTTTGTACGTTCTCGGAACGGATACGACACACCCGACCTCGATGCTGCATATCAGCGGGTTTCCGAACAAGGTGGTACACCCCTTGCAGTTGCCCTTGATGGTGAGGTTTACGGAGTTATTTATCTTAAAGATATTGTCAAGCCGGGAATACGCGATCGCTTTGAGCAATTGCGTCGAATGGGTGTACGTACTGTCATGCTAACTGGTGATAATCATATCACCGCTTCGGTAATAGCCCGCGAAGCTGGTGTTGATGATTTTATCGCCGAAGCTAGCCCCGAAGACAAAATCGATGTAATTAAAAGCGAACAAGCACAAGGTAAGCTCGTTGCCATGACCGGAGACGGAACCAACGATGCACCCGCACTGGCACAGGCAGATGTCGGTGTCGCAATGAATACGGGCACCCAGGCAGCCAAAGAAGCCGCGAATATGGTGGATTTAGATTCTGACCCTACTAAGTTGATTGATATTATTGGTATTGGCAAACAGTTATTGATTACCCGTGGTGCGTTGACCACATTTTCAATTGCCAATGATATAGCTAAGTACTTTGCGATTATTCCTGTGTTATTTGCTTCAGCGAATTTGCAAAGTTTAAATATCATGCGGTTGACAAGCACGAATTCGGCAATATTGTCGGCGTTAATTTATAATGCTTTGATTATTCCGGCCTTGATTCCTTTAGCATTGAAAGGTGTGAAGTTTCGAGCCTTGACAGCGAATAAATTATTGCAGCGGAATATTTTTGTTTATGGTTTAGGAGGGATAATTGCACCGTTTATTGCGATTAAATTTATTGACATCATTATTACGGCGTTAGGATTAGCATAGCTTAGAGCATGTTTTCAAAGTCTTTTTGTCGGTAGCAAAACATTCTAGATCCCCCTAAATCCCCCGCATTCATTGAGGGACTTTGATTCCAGTTTCCCCCTTTTCAAGGGGGCTAGGGGGGATCAATAAGTGTTTAAAATCACAGCTAACAACTTTGAAAACATCCTCTTAAATTAGCTTGTACTTAGCATCTTCATCAAATCATTTTGATGAGCTTGTATAAATCGAATTAGATCGGAAACAGGACTATGCAAAAACAATTTATACTAGTATTTTTTTTCGGATTGAGCTTAACCATTACGCTTGCACCCTTAGTTTATGCTGCAACCGGAACAATTGAACCGCGTCATACTTATGCAATTGGTGGATTAGGTCTAATTATTTTGGCACTCATTATCTATCTGTTTGATGTTGTATTTCGACCAGAGCGGTATTAAAGTGACAGGCAGGATGTCTATCTTAAATGACAGGCAGGATGCCAATTTGACATGACAGGCAGGATGCCTATCCTACGATTTTTTTAATCAAACAGAGCAGTGTAAATTATATGTTACGAAATATCTTAAGAGCCATTCGCTTGAGCTTACTTTTATGGGTACTAACAGGAATTATTTATCCACTATTAATATTAGGTGTTGGTCAACTGCCAGCCTTACGCGAGAAAGCGACTGGTAGCATAGTTTATAATTTGCAAAATCAACCATATGGCTCATCATTAATTGGGCAAGTATTTACATCCGAACGGTATTTTCGCAGTCGTCCTAGTGCAGTACGCTACAGCCAAGGCAAACAAGGTAGACCAACTGGTGTATCAGGAGCTACGAATCTTGCACCTAGTAATCCCGAATTACTCAAACGCATTATTGAGACAGGCAATGAATTACGCGACGAGGATTTAGCACCCTTAGCCGATTTCATTTATACTTCGGCTTCGGGTTTAGACCCGCATATTTCCATTGCAGCTGCAATCAACCAATTAAATCGAGTAGCCCGCGCTCGTGATATACAACCAGAAGAAGTAACGCAGATGATTCGGCGGTCTGTTGATGGTAGATTTCTAGGCATTTTCGGCGAACCAGGTGTAAATGTGCTGAAATTAAATTACACCCTCGACTTAAACGAATTTAATCGTCAGCAAAGCAAATGATTTCCTCTAATATCCGTCCTGCACGTCGCGGTAAGCATAAAATTTTTATTGGTATGGCACCTGGTGTCGGTAAAACCTACCGGATGCTTGAAGAAGCCCATGCATTGAAACGGCAAGGAATTGATGTTGCGATCGCATTGCTCGAAACTCACGGACGCAAGGAAACTGAACAAAAAGCAGAAGGGTTGGAAATTATACCGCGCAAACAAATTCCTCGCAGTGGTCTAACATTGACCGAAATGGATACGGATACGGTTTTAGGTCGCTCTCCCCAACTAGCTTTAGTCGATGAACTCGCACATACAAATGTCCCCGGTTCGCTACGTGAAAAACGCTATCAAGATGTAGAAGTAATTCTAAATGCGGGTATCGATGTTTACTCGACAATGAATATTCAGCATCTTGAAAGTTTGAATGATGTTGTCGCCAGAATTACTACTGTTGTTGTGCGCGAGCGAGTTCCTGACCGCATCCTCGACGAAGCCGACGAAATTGTCATGATTGATGTGACACCAGAAATGTTACAGGAGCGACTCAAAGAAGGCAAAATATACGCTCCCGCAAAAATTCAGCAGTCGCTTGATAACTTTTTCCAACGTCGCAATTTGATTGCATTGCGTGAATTGGCACTACGCGAAGTTGCAGATAACGTCGAAGAACAGGCTGTAGAATCTTCCGAAAAAGCAGCATTTTGCAACATTCACGAACGAGTATTAGTATGTGTATCTACTTACCCTAATTCTGTACAATTGCTACGCCGAGGAGCGAGATTAGCAGGTTATATGAATGCTCCTTTGTTTAGCGTCTTTGTTGCTGACCCTGACCGATTTCTGACCAAAGAAGAAAGCCTGTATATTGAGACTTGCGAACGGTTATGTCGAGAGTTTGAAGGAGAGTTTATTCGCGTTACAAATGGTAACATTGCCGCATCGATTGCAGAAGTTGCCCAAAAGTATCGCATCACTCAAATTATCATCGGTGAAAGTCAGCGATCGCGCTGGCAAATTCTTTTCAAAGGTTCGCTGACACAAAAATTAGTCCGGTTATTACGTAGTGTTGATTTACATATTATTGCTACTGAGAAAAAAACTCTATCTAGTCGTGCAGTAGCCGAAGATTTGGGAGTAGGAAGTAGGGAGTAAGAGAGTGTAATTTCTAACTCTTGACATTTAGCTTAATGACTAATAACTATTAATTACTGACTAAGTATTCAAAAAATTATATGTTACGTGTAATTGGTTTAATGAGCGGTACATCAGTCGATGGTATCGACGCTGCTTTAGTGGATATTTCCGGTGAAGATTTAGACATCCAAATTCAGTTAATTGCAGGTGCGACTTACCCTTATCCGCCCAAAATTCGGGAACGCATCTTAGCAGTGTGTGCGGGTGAACTTGTCTCAATGCTCGAATTTGCCGAATTAGACGACGCGATCGCAATTGCCTTTGCCCAAGCGGCCCTTAATATTCAAGCCGGACAAAACCCAGCAACCCTGATCGGTTCTCACGGTCAAACAGTATATCATCGACCACCATGTAGGGGCGGGGTCACCCCGCCCATTATCCAATCCGGAGTCAGTCCCAACGAGGTCACCCCGCCCATTATCCAATCTGGAGTCAGTCCCAACAAGGTCACCCCACCCAACCTTGGCTACAGTCTCCAACTCGGTCGCGGTGCGATGATAGCTCATCTCACAGGTATTGACACTATCAGTAATTTCCGGGCTGCCGATATTGCCGCAGGCGGTCAAGGTGCGCCACTTGTACCGCGTATTGATGCGGCATTACTTAGCCATCCCCAAGAAGCCAGATGTATTCAAAATATCGGTGGCATTGGTAATGTTACTTATATACCCGCTCGGCGTGACAACTGGCTCGAAAAAATTCGCGGTTGGGATACGGGACCGGGAAATAGTCTGCTTGACTTAGCAGTACACCACTTAAGTAATGGTGTCAAAACATATGACGAAGACGGTAATTGGGCACGTAGCGGTAGTATTTGCCATGAATTAGTCGAACAATGGCTAAAAAATGAATATTTTCACATGCCACCACCCAAATCCACAGGACGAGAATTATTCGGTGTTGGCTATTTACAGCAATGCTTTGACGATGCCAAAGCTTATCAACTTGTTCCTGCCGATTTTTTAGCAACAATCACCGAACTTACCGCAGCTTCGATTGTTGATAATTACCGCAATTTTTTACCACAAATGCCCGATAGAGTCCTGCTTTGCGGAGGAGGTAGCCGCAATTTATACTTGAAACAACGCCTACAGGTATTATTACAAACAGTACCTGTGACTACCACTGATGAAGTTGGTTTGAGTGGAGATTTTAAAGAAGCGATCGCATTTGCAGTTTTAGCATACTGGCGACATCAAGGAACCCCCGGCAACCTTCCTGGGGCAACTGGTGCAAGCCGCGAGGTACTTTTGGGGAGTTAAAAGTTAGGACTTACTTAAATTATAGGAAACACTACACATAATTACTCATCAACTTACATTACGTTCCTGCTCGCGCGCTATATATTGCTCAAGTGCTTCGCGTATTAAATCTGGTACGGTACATTTCTTATCGGATGCTAATCTTTGAAGTTCTTCTTTGATTTTTGGATATACCTGTGCTTTGACTTGTTCAGTTAAAGGTACATCCCGACCAAAATTAAATTTATATTTAGTCCCAAAGTCTGGATTGCCTCCAACTCTTGCCATACCTTCTCCAAGAATACTTACACGCCTTAATTATACCGCGACAACTATCCAACAATTGTTACAAAAATTATTATTTTTAATAGCTTAGTACGATGCTAATAAAGTAGAATTAGTGATATAGATTTAATAGTAGAATATATGGCTGTAAGTTATAAAACCAAGGGTGCAGGTGCCTCATTGAGAGTGAAAGAGTCTGGAATACTGTACATAACAAACAATGGTGGACAATCTAACGATGAAAATGAAGAACTCTCATATGATGAACAACGCGAACGTGAACAGTTAGAGCGGCTGGTGGAAAGGGCATTTTATGAGGCAGGTCGAGCTTTGAAAAAGCTTAGAGACAGGCGCCTGTACCGTGATAGTCATACAACGTTCGAGGAGTATTGCCGTGAAAGGTTCAACTATAACCGTTCTCGGTCATATCAGTTAATCGATGCTGCAACTGTGGTGGACAATCTTCAAGAATGTCCACCAATGGTGGACATTTTACCAACCACAGAAAGACAAGTTCGCGCGCTTGTATCTCTGGAACCCTCGGAACAGCGTGCTTGTTGGAAAGAAGCAGTCGAAGAAGCTGGTGGAAAAGCTCCATCGGGTAATGTTGTGAAAAGCATCGTCGATAGAATCCGAGAGCGTACTAAAATTCCTGTACCCTACAACAGAGGTGAAGTTTGTACAATAATTACAAAGGACAACCCAGACCTCAAAGGAAAAGGTGGCCACTGGTGTATTGTGGGTGACGTGTACGAATTTAGCTGTCAAGTTTTAACTTGGGATGGAGAGTTTATCGTGAAACCTGAAAATCTTAAAAGTCTAGATATGTTAGATCCGGATAGCGCTGCGATGCAAGAATTATGTATTCGGTTGCGGCGCCTCAATAGTATTGAAAAAATAGATGATATCGAACAGTCTATCCTGCAAGCAATGGGAAAAAGAACAAAACCTCTAACACCTGTGCAAAAGGAAGTTTTAACTTTAATTGAAAAAGCTTATGGAATTGGCTTAAGCTAGATGCCTATTATTGCACGGGAGTCATAACTGCTACTGCCTACTCCCCACTCCCTACTCCCTTCCTCTATACTGTACATATTCGCCGTCTGATATCGTGTAGCTAATTTATCTCTGGTTTTGGCGGTATGCGAGTGGGGCAAGAAACGTATAAGGAAGCGAAGGTGAGACACTCTTTTTTACTCGAACCCGGACGTTGGACTATACAAGGTAGTTGGCTGGAACGTGATGCAATGCCAGTCAACGTCAAAGGTATGACATTAGTCGCTTGGAACCGCGACAACTGGTTTACGATGGCAACGAAATTGATATTTCCAGGCAGCGAACGTACCGAAATCGCTTTACAGTATAAAGGTCGTTTAGATGACGGCGAACGTCATTACTCGTTCCTATTGCAGCACAATCAATTGGGGCAAATTGAAGGTGAAGGATGGATTGGCCCCGAAAGCATTGTCCAAAGGTACTGGGTATTAAGCGATCGCGAACGTCGCAGCGGCTTTGAAACCCTTCGCCGTATCGATAACGACAATTATCATCTCACCGGTGGTATCATGAGCGGACATTTTCTTTCCACCACAATGGAAGCTAACCTCGAACGACAAGAATCTTAAATTATTCCCACTTTATTTAATTACTTAAAATTACTGCCTTACTCCGTACCCCCCAATACTGCACAAATTGTGGAAATCGCCAACTCGCTTTCCCTCCGTAGAGACCTTACATGTAAGGTCTCTACGGAGGGAAAGCGAGTTGGCGATTTCC
>JANNFJ010000340.1:0-3696 GCA_031379725.1 Calothrix sp. OTE_75_metabat_31 | reverse complement strand
ATGGGAAAAGGTTTTAAAAAGTAGCGGTATATCTGAAGCTGATACTCAAAAAATTATTGAAAAAATTAAACTGGCATATATTAAATGGGAAGAAAATTCTTTTCCGGGAATGCTGGGAAATGTCATTTCTGGTAGGATTGCCAACCGTTTAGATTTTGGTGGTATTAACTGTGTGGTAGATGCTGCCTGCGCTAGTTCCTTAAGTGCTTTAAGAATGGCATTAAGTGAATTAACTGAGCATCGTTGTGACATGATGCTGACTGGTGGTGTGGATACTGATAATTCACCTTTTATGTATATGTGTTTTAGTAAAACACCTGCTTTTTCTAAACAGCAAATTACCCGACCTTTTGATATTGAGTCGGATGGGATGCTGTTGGGGGAAGGTATTGGGATGATGGTGCTAAAGCGGTTAGAGGATGCCGAAAAAGATGGCGATCGCATTTATGCTGTCATTAAAGGTATCGGTACTTCGAGCGACGGAAAGTATAAAAGCATCTATGCGCCCCGTGCTTCGGGGCAGGCAAAAGCTTTGCGTCGAGCCTATGCTGAGGCTGGGTTTCCACCTGCCTCTATCGGTTTAATTGAAGCTCACGGTACGGGCACTATGGCAGGTGACCCAGCGGAATTTGCAGGTTTAACGGAAGTTTTTAGCGAAGATAACCTCGAAAAACAGCATATTGCGTTAGGTAGTGTTAAGTCTCAAATCGGACATACTAAATCGACGGCTGGTGCAGCAAGTTTAATTAAGGCAGCTTTGGCTCTGCACCACAAAATTTTACCTCCAACTATTAATATTACTAAGCCCCATCCACAGCTAGAGATTGAAAATTCACCCTTTTATTTAAATACTAAAACTCGTCCTTGGATACGATCGCAAGGTGAAGCACCCAGACGTGCGGGTGTAAGTTCTTTTGGGTTTGGTGGTACTAATTACCATGTTGTGTTGGAGGAGTATAAGAGCGAACATAACCAGCCCTACCGTTTACACAATACTCGTGCCGAAATTCTACTTTTTGGTGCGACTCACGAACAATTAGTAGCTCGCTGTCAAACGGTTCTCGAACAATTGCGATCGCCAACCAGTCAGCAGCATTACACAGAACTGGTAAATTCCTGTAAATCATTAAAAATTCCGACTATTGCCGCTAGAGTTGGCTTTGTTGCCGAATATGCAGCAGAAGCTTGTGAATTTTTGCAAATGGCAATTAATTTCTTGAACAAGAACCCCACTGCTGATTCATGGGAGCATCCACAGGGAATTTACTATCGCAAAACAGCAATAAATCCCAAATCAAAAATAGTTGCTTTGTTTTCTGGGCAAGGTTCGCAGTATTTGGAGATGGGTAAGGAAATAGCTCTTAATTTCCCTACACTGCGACAAGTCTACAGCGATATGGACGGTGTATTGTTGTCAGCCGAATTGCCGCCGATTTCCGATATAGTTTTTCCCCGACCTGCGTTTGAAAAGAGCGAGAAAGATGCCCAAGTTGCCGCTTTGCAAAGAACTCAAAATGCCCAACCAGCGATTGGTGCTTTTAGCGTTGGTCTATATAAAATTCTCCAACAGGCAGGGTTTAAACCCGATTTCGTTGCGGGACATAGTTTTGGAGAACTGACAGCATTATGGGCTGCGGGTGTTTTTGATGATAAGGATTATTTTTCCTTAGTCAAAGCTAGAGGTCAAGCAATGGCATCTCCTCAAAATGCGGATGTTGATACTGGAGCAATGTTGGCTGTCACGGGGGATATCGAAAAAATTAAACAATTAATCGCTAATTATCCCCAAGTCACTATTGCTAACTGGAATTCTAACAATCAGGTGGTACTTGCAGGAACTAAACCTGCCATCGCTTCATTGCAGAAAGTTTTAGACGAGCAGGGATATGCTTTTGTTTTGTTGCCTGTTTCCGCAGCTTTCCACACACCCCTGGTTGGTTATGCTCAGAAGCCTTTTGCTGCTAAGTTGCGAACTGTAAATTTTCAGCTTGCCAAAATTCCTGTTTTCTCTAACATTACAGGTAACCCCTATCCCCAAGAACCAGAAAAAATTCGCCAAACCTTAGAAGCTCATATTTTCAACCCCGTACTCTTCAAACAGGAAATTGAGAATATCTGTGGAGAGGGTGGTTATTGCTTTGTTGAATTTGGACCCAAGAGCATACTTACCAACCTAGTCAAAAATATTTTAGGCGATCGCCCCCATTTTGCTGTAGCCCTAAATCCTCAAAGTCGCCGTCAGTGGGAACGATTACCAAAACAATTGGTTTGCCGAGTGGAATGGGAATCGCAGATTGTGGAATTGGTAGGTGATAATATCTCCAGTGGTGGTGTATGTTTGCAAAATGCACCAGCTAGTTGGGAAAAAGGTCAACTAATTCGCCTGTGTTTGCTGGTATCAGATAACTCAGAACAATTGTGGTTAGATGGTGAAGTTACTTGGAATCAAGGAGATCGAACTGGTATCAAGTTTCAAATTACACCAGAAGAACAAGCGCAACTATATAAGCAATTAGTAAGTAGTAATATTCAACCACCCCCATCGAAAGATAGCGATTGCATTCTTCGTGAAGCTGTGGTGCAATTGCGTGTAGCTGGTTTGTCTTTGAATAATCTCGATCCACATTTACTTCCACACAAAGCGATTCCTCAAACCAAAAAAGGTTTGAATGTACGGTTGAATGGCAGTAATTATGTGTCGGAAAAAACTAAAGCTGCTTTTGAACAAGCTTTGCAAGATGGATTCAAAGTTACAATCCCCACCTCCACAACAGACGTAGGGTGCGTTAGCGACAGCGTAACGTACCATTCCAGCGAAACACCATTAAATACTCCCATTACTTTATCACCCACCATAGAATCAGAAATTACCATGTCACAATCATCTCTCGATTATCAGCAACAAGTATTAGCTTCCTTAGAGCGGAATTTGATGCATTTTCAACAGCATCAAGCGGAAATTTTACGGGTTCACGAACAATATCTGAAGAATCAACAGGAATATTCCCAAAACTTTCTCCAGATGCTGCAACAACAATACTCTTTGTTGAATGTAGGTAATATCACCCCTAATAATCCTGCTAATAACTTTGTACACAGTGGTAACGAGAGTCATAAAATAGCTTCACCCGTATCACCAACCGTAGAATTATTAGAAGCCTCATTGCAAAAGCAAGTATTTACTTCTCAACTTACTTCCCAACCAGTTCAAACTCCAGTCATTGAGACAAAACCAGATACTCGTGTAAATAATCCTGCAATTGAAATTGTCAAACAAGCGATCGCAATTGATTTAACTCCCTTAACTCAATCTCTATTACAAGTAGTCAGCGAAAAAACGGGTTATCCTGCCGAAATGCTCGAATTGTCGATGGATATGGAAGCTGATTTAGGTATCGACTCCATCAAACGGGTGGAAATTTTGGGAGCAATGCAAGAATTATTCACCGATTTACCACCAATTAATCCCGAAGAATTAGGTGAACTTCGTACCTTGGCTGAAATCGTCGAACACATGGGTAAACAATCATCACCAGCAGAGGTGAAAACAGCTACTCAGGTAGTCAACATAGAAAGTCCTCTATTTCAACCAGATTTAACTCCCTTAACTCAATCTCTATTACAAGTCGTTAGCGAAAAAACGGGTTATCCTGCCGAAATGCTGCAATTGTCGATGGATATGGAAGCTGATTTAGG
>JANNFJ010000321.1:0-5648 GCA_031379725.1 Calothrix sp. OTE_75_metabat_31 | reverse complement strand
ACTTCGCTACCCAAGCTTAAATCAATGCGGTTGGTAGTATCGACAAATAGGTTAGTCCGCAACCAAGTAACTACACCTTCGATAATTGCCATGACGATGAGCAAGCTACCCAAGACGTTGAGGGTATTTATCCCATTTTGGATGATGACTTTATCGATAATTACTTGGGTTATGAGAGGATTTGCTAACCCTAACAGTTGGACAAATAATGATGCGATGAATACTTCGATTAATACAGTTTTATGCTTCTTGATTGCTGGTAGGAACCAACTTAAATCAAATCGCTTTTTTGGTGTTTCGGGTGTTGCTTGTACGAGTAATACTTGTCCATCTTCACCCCATGCTTCGATAAAAGCTTCGGGTTTCTTGCGGACGATTCCAATTTCTGGAATAGCAAGGGTTAATTCTTTCTCGTTGGCGTGATAGAGTATAGCGTAGGTATCTTGCCAAGTAAGTAAAATTGGTGTGGGCAATTTAGATACGGCAACTGCTGGTACTTTTACTAGTTGTGCTTTCAACCCCATCAATTCGGCTACGGCACCACATACTTCAATCGATATATTGCCTGTACGTTTGTAGTTATTTTCTAATGCACGTTTGAGAACATCGCGTTTCCACGGGATATTCCATAATAATGCCAGCATTTGAAAACAAGCAAGTGTTGCGTCAACTAGTCCTTTACCATGAATGTAAGGATATTTAACTTGTTTGTTGGTTGTACTTGATGCAACTTCGGGTTTTTCGGGTGCGAATGGGATGCTTTCTTCGTGGACCGGAATAATTGATGTTTCTGAGAATGTTTCTTCTTTCGGTTTCGAGAATGATAAGCTTGGGTCAGTAAACCCGATGAGTCGTATTCCCTTACCCGTAGATTGAATGTATTCTTGATTATTGGTTGTATCAACAACGCTACCAACAGTATGGTTACTACCTTCACTGCTGACTAACCATAATAAATTGGGGTCTATCTGAGAAAGTGGGGTTTTACCAGGTGGTAGGTTGAGTACGGTAGCATGTTTTTGTGATGCTAAAGCAATCTCTTTTAAGTCTTCTACAACTTTACCCCGACGATTGGTTTCTGTACCGATTAAGTCGTATGCTTCTATTAAACTTAATTGGTTGCGAAAGTATGCACAATAGTCGGGTTGTTGGGATAATAATTCTTGAAAGTCAGATACTTTGAAGGTGAGACATACCGATTCGGTGGATGCTAGAGCAGTTTCGCATGGTACACCTCGAATAATGCCTGTTGCACCAATTATTGCACCTGGTTCGAGTTTTTCTAATGTTTGCGGGGCAATTGCATCTGGGGGATATCCCAATAACCGTGCTTGTCCGGTGTGGAGAATATAAATATTTGCAGGTAGACTTTCTTTAACTAGAATTGCCTGTCCCATCCGGTAGCGCAATGGTTCGAGTTTGTTGACAATACGGGATAACACCGTCGAGTCAAGAAAGTCGAATGGTGTGATTTTGGCTAAAAACTCGTGGTATCCTTTTATGCTGGTGGTCATTACGTTATGGGAAATCGGATGGAAACCAGGATAACCAAACGATTGTTATCCCAACTAGATGTAATATAATTGCCAAAATGGTTATGTGTTTTTACGCAACAAAACCTGTCTTAGCATGGCTTGTAGGCTGTAGCGATGACAACAGTGTTATTACGCAATCCGACGCTCGTTAGACTGCAAGTGCTAGAGGAACGAGGGGTTGATATAATGATGAGGAGTTATCATTCTCACTATGAATTGAAATTGGCTGTAGTTGGATTTGCTCTCCCAACCATTGTTCAAACAAATGATTGAGTAGCATAGTCCGTGTGGCATCATCTAGCTGGGAAGGAATCAACTTCTCTAAACGCACGATGACATACCAATTCTCCAACTTCATTGGTGGCAGCACTTGCCCCGGTTTGGATGTCCCTAACTTTTGTGCGATCGCGGGATGGGGTTGCGATAGTGGTACGGGGCCAATTAACCCACCTGTTTGTGCTTCCTGTCCTTTTGAATATTCCTTGGCACAATCGGCAAATGTGGTG
Organism: Calothrix sp. OTE_75_metabat_31; assembly: GCA_031379725.1. Lineage (GTDB taxonomy): Bacteria > Cyanobacteriota > Cyanobacteriia > Cyanobacteriales > Nostocaceae > JANNFJ01. The sequence continues at coordinate 3,607 of JANNFJ010000321.1, read as the reverse complement.
TCACCATCTTGGATGCGGAAGAATAATTCCTGTGCTATTTCGCTATTGTCGGTACGGAGGAGGGAGTATACGACTTTATCGAGTTGGGGTTTGAATTGGAGGAAATATTGTTCGAGTTTATTGTCCCACGTTGCTTGTTTGAATTTTTCTACCCGCAGTTCCCTTGTCGCTATGGCTTCAAATTGCTGTGAGGTGATACACAGTTGTTGTTGTGCTGCTTTTATGGCTTCGGGTGTAGTAAGCTTGTTCTGTTGGGAGAATTGTTCTATGGTGCTGGCTTTCTCTTCATTCGAGAGCGATATATTACCGATGACGTTATCGATAATTAGTTCGCGTTGGAGTATATGTAATATTTTATGCCCAGCTAGCAAGTGGGGTAATTCTGCTGGCTGTATTGTTTGGTTGCCAATTTGGATTACAGAAGCCATAGCGAATGGTAAAGTACTTTGTGGGGTAGGAAGTTGGTAGATTTATCCTCCCGCATCATGACTTAATTAAAGTAATTATGGCAACAGCGACCATACTTATTTTGGTAACGGGATAGCGATTACGTGCGTGTTAGTCCTGAAATAGCAGTATTAATACTGTTATAAATAGCCAATTTGTGTTGATAAACATAGATAAATTAAAGTTTGTATTCTTATCGGCATAAAAGCAGCGAAGCTGACACCAGCCGCCATGCGATGGCTGTAATGTTTACCCCAACTAGGTGTCAGTAAAATTTTTTCACTTTACCGACCATTACCCACCCTTCCAATATGAAATTTGAGCAGCCTTTAATTATTACAAGGTATTGTTTGATTTCTTGATTGAGTTGATTGACAACGGCGCAAAACTTAATAAACGCTTAGAAGTTAGAAATGGATGTATATTGTTAAGTGTCTTTACTTAGTCGGTAAGTAAAAATTATCAAAGCTGGAATTGCCCCTGGTATCAGCTATGCTATATCTGCCACAAGTAAAAATAAGAGCTTTAGGCTCCGTACTGTGTTTGAAAATAACATCAAGTTTTCTTGGTGCAAGATGTCAGTAAACTTAGCATTTCCAAAAAAAGTCTATTTTTTAAAGGAGAAAAACCAATGTCTGAGTCAAATTTACAGAGATCATTTGAGAAAGTATTGGAACAGGTTCCACAAGCCAAAGAGTTGATTGCTGCGATAAACCATCCAGACGACATAGACCGAGTAACTACAGAGCAACAAGTCCCTGCCCGTCTTTACAACTTCCATTTAGCAACCAAGTTGTCTACCCCTGTTGGAAAAGGGTTACACGTGCCAGTACAAATAAGTCAACGCTCCGGAGGACGATCTTCTGTCTTTTTTCTGACAACGAACACCGAAATAGTCACAGGGGCATTGATTACTGACAAAGCTACCTACAATTGCTATGTAAGACGGGACACTGGTCACACACCCATAGCAACATCTGGAGATGCCTTTACATTCCGATATGCCAGATTGGATGGAAGCGAGGAAACATCTAACAAGTACATTATCGAAATTCTCGAAGAGAAAGACGGTATTCCCATAACCGCGCGATATACAAGTCCAGTCGGCGAATTAGATGCCAGTGCTTCCCCCATAGAAGGAACAGCCAGTTGGTTTTGCACCTGCATTCAGTTTCCAGCTTGAGGTTGAGTGATACTATATAGCCGTCCTATTTGATTTTTGAAAAAAATTAAGTACCCGTAGGTTGCGTTAGCGTGATTCGTAACGCACCTGATATATCTACGTATCTTTTCAAAAATCAAACCGGATTCCTATATTAACTATCCTATCTTTCGGGAATATCTCAAAAGGATAAATTGTCGTGAAACTATTTAAATACAAAGTTATTTAATATACTTTTAGTCTCAGTATGAAAATTAGCGATCGCTGACACCTCACAAAATCGCATTGCTCCCTGTATGGCAAGGGTTTTAGGAGTTACGCTTGCTTAAGCGTACAATAATAAACCCGTTTTGGCGCAGTCCTGCCTTTTTCTGCGTTGACCTGCGACAGCTAACACTGAAAAATAGAAAGTATTAAATTACACGCTGTTTTTCGCATTGAAATCATAAACGTTCCTCACTCATATTGTCTAAAAACGCTTTTCTAGTAACGGTTCCGACATTTTGACCGCGCATAAGTCTTTCTACTTAAATTTTTAGTAATAAGCTAAATAAATTTAGTGAAGCTCCCTCTGGCTAAGAATTACAGCCATCGCATGGCGGCTGGTGTCAGCTTGGCTATATCTACGCCTTATCAAAACGGGCTGATGGAAAAATCTATTTCTATTATTATGACTGTCTACAATCGGGAGCGTTATCTTGCCTCGGCGATTAAAAGTGTTTTATCTCAAACTCACACTGATTTTGAACTGTTGATTTGGGATGATGGTTCTACTGATGGTTCGATTGAAATTGCTCGCTTCTTTGAAATGAATGACCCACGAGTACGTGTAGTAGCAGCATCCCATCAGGGGCAAACCCGTTCTTTAATAGCTGCAATTAAAGAGACTACAAGTCCCTATTTTGCATGGGTGGATAGTGATGATAAACTTGCGCCAACTGCATTGTCAGAAACGGTTGCTGTAATGAATGCACGACCCGATGTTGGTCTAGTATATACTGATTATCAGGTTATCAATGAAAATAATCAAATTACTGGATATGGGAGTCGTTGTCAGATTCCCTACTCAAAAGAGCGATTGTTGGTTGATTTTATGATTTTTCACTTCCGACTGCTACGAAGAAAAGTGTATGAGCAAGTTGGTGGATTTAATGAACAATTTGAACGCGCACAGGATTATGATTTATGCCTGCGATTATCTGAAGTGACTCTAATAGAACATTTGGCAAAACCGCTTTATTACTACCGCCAACATTTTGATAGCGTATCATATAAATGTCGAGTTGAGCAAATTCTAGCTGCTTCTCTTGCAATCAATCAAGCTTTAGTACGTCGGGGATTGAATACAAAATATAAATTAGATGTAGAGATTATTGGACGTTATAAGCTACGGATGAACGAATGATAGCAATACGAATGCGTCGTATCTGTGGTAACACGGGACGCGCATCTCCACAAGCGTTAAAACGCATTCTGTCCGCAAGTCACGCCGCAGGGTTTATTTTCACGTTACATGGCGAAGTTTTCTTCTTTTGCGAAGTTTATGCTGCCTTCTTCTTTAAAAAGAAACAGGTTGTCGTCAATATAGCAACTCGGTTGCCCAACGAGAGGTAGAGTCGAGGCAAATGTTGCCATTCCACCCCTCGCCGGGCAACCTTAATAATGCGGGTGATATTTAGCTGACATTAACCAATTTATTCGTGGAAAATCACACGATTTGGCTCATAGACTATGCTTATGCCGTTTGGATTTATCAGTCGATGTGACGGACTTGACATTAGTGTTCGATGAAGCAATATTTCTTTTTCTCTATAAGTTAAATGTTTAATCTCATTTAAAATTAAACCTTTTTTCATATTTTTTGCCGATAGGAAGTTAATAGATTTAGTCTCTCGCATCATGGCTTAAGTAAAGTAATTATGGCAACAGCGACTATACGTATTTTGATAATATTTACCCAATCTGTACAGGAGGGAAGGGTGTTTGTCAAGAGCGAAA
>JANNFJ010000285.1:0-4754 GCA_031379725.1 Calothrix sp. OTE_75_metabat_31 | reverse complement strand
GTTGGGGGGCTAAAAGCCTTACAAAGTCCCCCAACTTATCGGGGGATAATGGTGGATCTATTTTGGGAAAACTTCAAAACCTACGCAGTATTGCCAAGCATTAGTAGCAAAATCTATACAATCAAAGCCGCTTCTGCGGTTTTTTTGTCTTTACTAGCTTATACAGCAGATTTCATCTAAATCGAGTACAGGAGGTAAATAGAAATTACCGTGCCCTGACTGGATTTTATGCAAATGCAATCTGCTGTATAAATCAATTGGATTACCAAAATGCCTCCGGTAATTAAAAAAATCTACACTTAAATCCACTGTTGGTGTAATTTATGCCTATTGACAGCATGGTTGATTAATATAAACTACTCAGTGAAGTCACTGTAAACAATTGTATTAAGTACAACATTTACATTGACATTTTTAAAGCTGTTTGAAGGTACGTTATACCAGTCTCAATATTTGTCCTGGTAAATTTTGGGCATTTGAATGCAAACTTGATATTTGAATAATTTTTATCGGTTTTTACTGACTGGCAATTCTACTGATTTAAAAATACTGATAAGTAATAGTTAACTTTAAATTGAGCCATAAATATTGAAATCAAATATTACGCAATAAGACTAATATCAAAATCTAGTTTTTTTTGTTTACGAGAAAATACTCAGGTGAAAGTAAAAACTCTATGTAAAACTAAATGGAAACTCAACAAATACATCAGGTCAACGATGGCATTTCAGCAGTTTAAACAACCTTTTATCAATTTAAATATTTGCAAAAAACAAGGATTTTTATGGATATGGATAATTAGTTATTTCAACCACGAATACAAGTATTGGTGTTGTTGGTTAAAGCTTACAGTAATTATTTTCAAAGCAAGTATTAGTCCAATTTTGGGCAATTCTGTGTTTACCTTCAACTCAACCAAAATCATTGTCTGACGGAACCCTAAATATTGGAATTCTCAGATTGAAAATCAAATTTTAGCAGCAACCTAAACTTATCAATTTAAATTAGGAAATGGATAATGATTATAATTGACGACAATGAAAGAGGCAGTGGTAGAATCGAAATATTTGCTAGTGACAAGCACAAATTAATAAAATACTCTTCAATCGTTAGCCCGAATCGCCAGTAGCACAAACGCAGCAGTACTTTATTTCCACTAACATAGAAACCCGGATTCTTTAAGAATCCGGGTTTTTAGTCCTGTCGATTCAAAACCTTTAACTATTGTTTCTCCTCGTTTATAAATAACCTTCACTTTCCGCAAATTGACGCAACTTAGGTAGACACTGACGTTGATAAAAGCTACTTAAAGTTGAAACCGTTAAACCATATTCTACCGCTAATTCCTTCCAACTCACTTCTGGAGGTAAGCGCTTCAAAATTAATACTTGACAATTCACCTCCAGACGACCTTGAACGTGAGTTTGCCGCAATTCTCCACTTGCATCGCACTCTGCCCACATCCTAACATTCTCTAAAATTGGAGGTGCATCGGTCGGTGCGACAATGTTATCGATTGGGTCGATATCGCTTTTATCACCCGATGGGAAGTAATGTAAATTTGTATTTGCTTTTCTGATATTATCCTGCTGCATCTTCAGGTATAAATCTTGTAATCTATGTTTTAAGTAAAAATTTAGCCACGTTATCACTGTACCTCGGTCAGGGTCGTAGGCTTCGCAAATATTGCGGCAGAAATATAACCAAGTTTGCTGGAGTCCATCTTGATAGTAGGGGGTACTTTCCCTCCACAATTTTCCGGAAATCAAGCGAATCACAGAAGTCAACTTTTGTTGACGTATCCGACTTCCCGGTGGATGTTCGCAAGCTTCGCTAACTAATTGCCGTAACTGTTCCTCCAATTTATTCATATCATTTCCAGCACAGCGATCGCATTTTTAAAGCGAATAGCTTATAAATTTTTTTGAGTAGAGTTATCTATCCTTGTGATATTACAGGAAACAAAAGCAGGCGGGAAGCGGGAAAAGCATTTTGATACAATCATTTCAGAGATTTGATACATTGATTTACCTCAATACCAGTAATAGTACTAACTAAAAACATTAAATAACAATATTTATTTTAGTAAAACTTGAATCAAAAACTACAAGTGCTTCACCTAAAACAAGCCTTGAGTCGCATAAACTGGGTTCAGTTGTCAGAAAAACGGTAAGCACGATAAAAGTCGCTGCCACATAGGTTACTAATCAAGCCTGAGCGAAATAGAAAAAGCAGCGACTGTATAAATAGCATCTCAAAAAATAAACACTTAAAACTGAGAGAGATTTTAAAATGAACAAGATAGTTAATAAACTTTTGATTGGTGCGTCAATTGCTGCAAGTTTGGGTGCGATCGCATCAGCTCCAGCGCAAGCAGGTAGCCTCACTAACGCTACAATTGGCGGAACCGCAGCGAGTGATTACTTCGTTTATGATGTTAATGGCAATAACACTGTCCGGGTAGGAAGCACCCAGGCAAATGTAAATAAAGTGTTAGATGGCAATGCCGCAAATCCGACTGGAAACGTCGAGTTGAGAGCAAGTAGCGAACAAGCTGGTTTTGACTTTACTAAGAATACTTCTTTATCAGGCACAATTGGTGGTAGAAATATCACCCTCAGCAGTTTGACGGCATCTGACTGGAATAGCAGCCTTGGGAATGGACTGACTTTTGCTCAAAAATGGTTCAATGATGCTTTGACTGCAAACGGCTTCGGCAGTCTTGTCGGTAGTAGTAACGCCACAGCTAAATTCGTATATAGTAATGCGCTGGATAAGTTTAATAATGGTGGACGCGAAAGATTTAGCGACCCGAATATTTCTTACGTCAACCAAAATGATAACACTGGCGAAATCAAAATCGGGCTAGCAGGTCACTTTGATGCTGCGTCTTTATTATTCGCTGGTTTGAGTCCAAACCAGATCGCAGGTGTAAATCAGTTTAGAACCAAACAAGGTTCGATACAAGCAAGTGAAATCGTTAAGGTTTCCTACGATAACGGGCCAGCGCAATTACTTTACAGTTTTGCTGCTACAAGTACTGGGCTGACAGCATTAGATGATGCTAAATCCCACAACGGTAACTACGAAGTTACACTTCAAGGTCAAGCCCCCACTCAAGCAGTACCCGAACCTTCAGTAATGCTTGGTTTGTTGGGTGTGGCTGGAGTATTTAGAGTTCAACGTCAGCGCAAAAAAGCACAAGCATAAGGAGTTCAACAGAGTACACAAACCTAGAATAGACCCTCCCCACTATCTAAAACCTCCAATTATTGGTATCGTAGGGGCGCAAGGCATTGCGCCCTTATTGATGTATTGCACGTTCTTTGAAAACTAATACCGCCATACGAATAAGCGAAAAAAATTATTTACAGCAGATTTCAGCTTTATAAATTATGACATATTATTCCCACAATCAAGAGGGCGCAATGCCTTGCGCCCCTACAATCAATCATGTACTGTAATTACCTGAAACTTTCTGTAAGATTAGTATTTTGCACTACGAACGCGAAAATTATCTCAGGCAACCATAGAAGAAAAATGGAACGAATAAAGTGCAAATTACCAAACGCAATATTGCTTTAAAAGTCGATGATAGTTTGATGCGCGTCTACGTAGCGACTCCCAAACCTCCAGGCAACTACCCAGGAATTTTATTTTTCAGCGATATCTACCAGCTTGGTGGTGCAATGATTCGCGCAGTTGACTACTTAGCTGGACATGGTTACGTAGTAGCAGCACCAGAAATTTTCCATCGAACTGAACTAGTTGGTTCCGTCATCGAACCTGATGATATTGGTCGGATGCGTGGTAATGATAATGCTCGTCGTACTGCCGTATCTGACTATGATGCCGATTGTCTTGCTGTAATTGAATTTCTCAAAGCTGAAAGTTCCGTCACTCCCAATCAAATTGGGACTTTGGGTTTTTGCATTGGCGGACATTTGGCTTTTCGGGCAGCTATGATGAGCGAAATAAAAGCCTCGGTTTGTTGCTACCCAACTGGCGTTCCCAGGGGCAAGTTGGGTAAAGATGTGGCCGATACGATCGGTCGAGTTAGCGAAATCAAAAACGAGATGCTAATGGTTTTTGGGACTCTTGACCCGCATATCCCCGATAATGACCGCAAAACCATAATTACCACCCTCGAAAATGCCCACATACCTCATCAAGTTCTTTTATATGAAGCAGAACATACCTTCATGCGTGATGATGGTTATCGCTACGATTCAGCGGCTGCTTCCTCAGCTTGGTCGGAAATAGTAGCTTTTTTTGCGGGTAAATTTACGTCTTGACGCTAAATTGAAAAAAGGACGCTTTCCCTATCGTTCGTTTTGTGGAAGGTAATTTGCGTCTCTACATCCATTTTTGGTTCAAGTTTGTCGAGTACAGGATGGCAGAAATAAAGCTACCATTTCACATAGCACAAAAGCCGATAAAATCGTTTTTCTTTCTTTTAACTTTGTACTTTTAACTTTTGCCTTGTTGTTCTAGGTACTTACTCAATCCCTCGCTAATTTGCAGCAAACTTGGGGTAATTCTGCCAACTAGGAATTCTTCAACCACAGTAGCGATTTGACCGACGATGAAACTTGGTGCCCCCTGAATTTTATTTGGGTCGATCTTTAATTCGCCTCGACTTTGAATTCTTGTTGTGTTGCCATCCTCAATAAAGCTATTTTTACCCGCACAATGTACTGCATCTGTAAAAGCACGAGTTTCCAATCGCCATTCCAGTGTAAATTGTGACTCAT
>JANNFJ010000282.1:0-3589 GCA_031379725.1 Calothrix sp. OTE_75_metabat_31 | reverse complement strand
TTCAATACTACTCGGTTAAGGATAGTCGAGGGGCTAGAAACCCGGTATCTCCAAGATACCGGGTTTCTAATTTTCCCTTAACAAAAGCAGTATTGAGATTCTTTTAACCCTCCAAAAGTTCACTTCCAATTATTCTACGTAGATTCAAGCGATTAATCTTACCAAAACTTAATTAAGTACGTTTTGTCACTTGGACTAAACTATACTCTTGTACTGTTCCGATTGTGCGGTGCGGTTTAGGAGAGTTTAAGGCTTGTGATACAGGTATCCAAGCGTAACTGTTTGGGAGTAATTCATCTAGTGAATCTACCTTATTTCCAAATTTCTTGGTATAAAAGTTAATCAATACGCCAGCTTTTCCACCGACATCAACAAAGTTGACAGGGGATGACTGGAGGATTTGCGCGATCGCTTTGTGTTCAATAAATAAACGAAAGTCGGGGTTATAGTCACTAAAAAAGCCACTACATCCAGCTACAGACAAACTTAACCATGCAGGAAGCAACCACCCCGCTAACCAACAACCAGCAGTTAGCGATTGATTATTTTTATTTACAGTGTAACGTCCCATCCACACTGTAGGTAAAGTCAACCAACCTACGCCCAACACAAAAATAGTGGTTGTATACTTGCGAATTTCACAATTACCTATAATTAATGCAATACTCCCAAGTATCAACACTATGCCAATACCACCAAAAGCAAAACTAAGATAACAAGGGATTTTTTTTAGATAGGAAAAAAAAATAAGTTTCAACAATTCGTTATTTTCAAAAGGTACTTTTTTACTATTTCTTACATCTATACAAATAAAAATTTCTGTCAGTCCATCTAAGCCGATAGCTGCAAGCAAGGCAATAAATGGATACAGACAAAGACTGTAATGCGATAGTCGAGTTGAAAACAAACTTAACTCAATAAATAAGAATACGGGAAAACCAACTACTATAAGTTTGTGCTTTATTTCTGGATTTGAGATTGCGAGAAATAAGCCAAATATGCTAAATAAAGACCACGGAAATGATTTAGCTGTAACATTCCATAGGTAAAATAAAATCCCATTTCCACCACGTTCTTGCGAACCTAATCGCAATACAAATCCAAATAGCTGCGTAAAACTACTGTTTCCGTAATGGAGAAAATTGAGGTAAACCCAGACAAAAGTTGGAATTAAACCAACGAATAAACCTAAATATAAACTTGAGCTATAAAGAAAACGGTGACGGCGATTTTCCCCAATTAAATATGGAAATAAAGCCCCTATCGGTAAAACAATCATCAAACTACGAATTAAAAATCCGTAGCCAAAACATAATCCACATAAAAAGCACCAAATCGACCGCTGTTGAGGATATAGCCCTGCTTTTAATAATGACAAAATTCCTAAAAGTACCAAAAAAACCATTGATACATCTGGAGTCCCCAAACGACAATATTGCAACCAGAGAAATTCGACATTTAAAATTAGCGCAGCAAGCCATGCGATTTTTTGATTTATTAAAATTTTGCCAATTTCATAGAGAATCAAGGTGCTAAATATTCCCAAAATTAGACTCGGCAAACGAACAATAGTTTCATTAATACCAAATAATTTATATGATGCTGCCAGCATCCAGTAAAAACCGGGTGTTTTATGATGCGGACTTGACCAAGGATGTATCCAATCACCCGAATCGAACATTAAGCGGGCACGTCCCGCATAAAGTCCTTCATCATGTGCCATTAAGCTATTATGTCCAGAACTAAATAATAATAATGGAGCTACCCAAATTAATAAACTGATATAAGGTAATTGTAGATGCTTGTTAATTAACCACTGATAACGAGAAAATAGCTTAAGATTGAGCATTGAAATAGGACAGACAATCAAAATAATTTATTCAATGTTAAATATATAGCAATTTTCAACCATTTATCAAAAATCTATAATTTTTTTAAACTAGGTAATGCCCACCATACTTGCATTTTTTTTAAGCAAAGGGCAAAAAATGTAGAGACCTTACATGTAACGTCTCTACATTCGGGTTTTGGACAATCCAATATCTAAAAATATTTTATGCCTGATTGCACAGACTACAACAGCACACAAATTAGATAGGATTGCTATGTAGCTTTATTTGTGAGTATTTTTTAGAATATTTGTAAGTAATATCTAAACTGTTTTCTGTTTGTGCAAACAGTTCATAACATACAATTTACCCAAAAAATCATCTTCTGAAAATTTTATGCAGCTTAAACCAGATGAACGCACTAAGTTAGATGACAATAACGACAACTTATTTTACGATTACCCACGCTTCGTTACTCATGTCGATGACAGCTTTATCCAACAATTGACCAAGTTATACCAAAAATTACTTAAACCTGATACGCGCATCTTAGATATGATGAGCAGTTGGGTTTCGCATCTACCCGAAGAAATGAAATTCGCCCATGTTGAAGGACATGGACTTAATGAGGAGGAACTTGCACGCAACCCACGTTTAGACCATTATTTTGTGCAAAACCTCAACGATAAACCCCAACTACCTTTGAAAGACCAGGATTTTGATGCCGTGATGAATTGCGTTTCGGTGCAGTATTTACAATATCCCGAAGCAGTATTTTCAGAAATTCACCGCATTCTTAAACCCGGTGGGGTAGCAATCATCAGCTTTTCCAATCGCATGTTTTACCAAAAAGCCATTCAAGCTTGGCGCGAAGGTTCTGAAATTAGTCGAGTTCAATTGGTGAAAAGTTATTTTACCGGAGTACCTGGGTTTAGTTGTCCCGAAGTTATTGCAAATCAGTCTTCAATTCCCAATTTCTTACAATGGCTAGGTGCTGGTGGTGGCGACCCATTTTATGCAGTTGTCGCTTATAAGGAGTAGGGAGTATGGAGTGGGGGTAGCAACGTCACTTTTCCTTCTTACCCTTTACCATTCCCTCTACTCCTAAATGAATAAATATTTAACTATGGTTAGATTTTTATGACATTTGTACCGTGACAAGCTAAATTCTAGAAGATGCTTAGTGTAAGTAGTTGTAAATGCAGTATAAGGAGATAAAAATGATCGCTTTTCCCCGTTTTCGTAGAGTATTTGCAGCATTACTAGTGTCAATTTTGTTAATGACTACTGCTTGTGCCACCAAGCCACCATCACGCTTTGATGCTGCACAGCAAGATAGTAGCCGTCAACGTACTGGGCAAGCAGTTGCTAAGACGGCAACTCAAGGTAGTGAATTTAACAAGTACTTCCCTTCGTCAGGTGGTGGTTTTGACCGCGTGTACACGCAGGAAAAGAAAGGTTTTTCCGAAGCGAATTTGAAGAAAAACGGTAAGGTTGTTGCCCAATTGGCAATTTCTGATACTACTAGCACGCCAACAACAGCTGCAAGTTACTCAAAAAGCGCCACAAAAATTGCTGGATACCCTGCAAAGACCTTGGGTAGTACCCAAACTGCGGTTTTGGTAGGTAAATATCAAGTCAAAGTCTTATCAAAAGATGCCTCGTTTACGGCCAGCGATCGCGAAGCTTGGATTAAGAAATTTAACCTTGATGGTTTGTCACGACTTAAGTAATTATCAATGGTCAGTTGTTAGTGGTCA
>JANNFJ010000272.1:0-16013 GCA_031379725.1 Calothrix sp. OTE_75_metabat_31 | reverse complement strand
CGCAAGGCATTGCGCCCCTATCTCATTTTTGGAAATGTCTATTGAATTCTCAGCCATTTCATTATCAAGATATAAATACAATCGTAGTTAAGATTTTCGTCTAAACCAGCCGAAAAATCTCTCTAGTTTGGATACAATTTTAAACAGAAATGTAACAGATTTATTTACCAGGTATGAGAAAAATAAGTATAATTATTTTTCTCGCTTTAAACTAATTTGGAAATTTTTGTGTAATCATATTGCTGATTTACTACAAATCTTATTTACAGCTATAGATTATGAAATTTTCAGTTGTTGGAGTTGCTGCATCGGCAGCATTGTTATTGGGTCAGGGTTGTTCGTCACAGAAAAATCAAACGCAAACACAGCAAGAACATCATTCAACGACTACTCAGGATAGCAAAGGGACAAAGACTGGAACGAGTAATCATGAAAAGCACGAACAGCAATCTTTAACCCAAGCCAAATTAATTGTACCTTCAGAGATAAAATCAACCCAGTCTGTACCCTTAGCAATTAACATTCAAGATCAAGCAGGTAAAGCTGTCAATAATTTTGATAGTTTCCAAGATAAGCAAATGCACTTGATTGTTGTCAGCGACGATTTACGATTTTTTCAACACGTTCATCCAATTTTCAAAGGAAACGGACGGTTTGAAGTTAATCCTGATTTTCCTGCACCTGGAAGCTATACACTTTTCAGCGATTACAAACCAGCAGGAGAAAAAGAGCAAGTTTCAGTCGAAAAATTAACCATACCGGGAAATGTACCTTTACCAACAGAATTGGAAAAATTTAATAATATAAAAATATTAGCTGGTACAAAAGTAAATCTTAAGTTAGCCCAGGCAAATATAAAAGCTGGTAAAGAAGTAAAATTGAGCTTTGATTTACAAGAAGCTGTAAAGAATCAACCAGTAAAAGACCTGCAACCCTATTTAGGAGAAAAAGGACATTTAGTAATAGTCCGTAGTTCATCTCCGCTGACAGTATCTGATTATATTCATGCACATGCACTCAAAGATTCATCTGTGGGACAAGTTAATTTTATGTCAAGTTTTCCACAAAAAGGAACTTATAAATTATGGTTGCAATTTAATCGCAACGGTAAAGTTAATACCGCTGATTTTTGGGTAAATGTTATATAGCTTTTTGAATTATTGATAACTTATATTTAGGTTGGGACAAGGAAAAATCGTTTGATTAGGTAATACCACTCGTTGTGCCGAAATATCCCGCAAGGGCACGATATATCGTGCCCCTACAACACTGTGGAATACGCAATATATATACATCAAGAGTGACCACAGAGGCACGAAGGGCACAGAGTTAAGAGGATTTGGGAGAGATTTTGCGTAAGTCCTAATAAGGAAAAATCGTTGTCTATATATTAATTTAAATTACGTATCCTTGATTTATGCCCCATTCCAGCCAAGCTTCAGTCATTTGTTTAATTTTTCCCCTTTGTTCTGGCTTAATGGGGTTAATTCCTGTAATTTCATTTAATGCTGAGAACCAAAAAATTGGGTTGTTTTTAAGCTTTTTAAGTAGCAATGGAACTACTTGAGTACCCATACTAATTATTTCTTGATAAGCAGGATGGTCGGAAATTTGAGCAGTTGAAGAATATCCTTCAACCTCATTTTCCCATTGTTTAGCAAGTTCTTCCAGTTGAATTTCAATCAATTCGCCGCCGTTTGTGCTTCTTGGTACATAATTTCTTGGAATTGAATCATATCCTTTTGGGGGTCAGAAAGGATAACTTTAACTAATAACTCTTCACCTAAATTTACCGGACGCTTAAATAACATCGGTAATTGTAAGCCCAAATCTTCGATTAAAATTAGCGCTAAACCACTATCTTCACGCAGCCACATTAATACGGTAATTTCCCAAACTTCTTCAGGATGACGACGTAAATACTCAAGTGCCCAATAGCGGTTGGTTTGCCGTTCCACCATTGTCACTTCTTGAGTAATACCTGTTACCGTCATCATTACTTCTTTGAGTTGTTCGGCACTAAAGGGCAATTCTTCACCCCGCAGGTGCGCTTTGATTTGGAAATGCGTAAGTAGGTCGCTGTAACGACGAATTGGGGAAGTTGCCTGCGTATACGTATCCAGGCCTAAACCCGCATGACGCACGGGGGTAATACTCATTTCGCTCTTAGGCATACAACGGCGCATTGCACAAGCGCGGACGAAGCCAGCTGGTAGCAAAAGTAACTCTTCTTCGGGAGGTAATTCGGGTTGGGGCTGACCGCGAAATGGTAAGGGTATATTATGGGTTTTACCGTAGCGGGCTGCAACTTCTCCAGCGACAATCATCATTTCGGCAACGAGTTGACGCGATCGCGCATCGTCCAAAATATCAATACTGATATCGTCACCTTTGACTTTAATCATCGCTTCGGGCATGTTGATGCTAATTGCCCCTTGAGCATAACGCCAAGCTTTACGCTTTTGTGCCCACTTGGCGATTACATCAATTTCTGGCTCGGCTTCAACTCCTAATTGTAACATCTCATCGACATCTTCGTAGGTCAGACGATATGTGGGCTTAATCAAGCTTGGGTGAATACTGTAATCGGCAACTGCCCCATCTGCGTCTAAAATAATACCAAAGCTCAAAGAATAGCAAATCTTACCTTGAATCAAGCTCATCGGTCCTGTTGCCAATAGTTCGGGGAACATTGACACCATCCCGGTAGGTAAATACACTGTACTACCACGCTTGCGAGCTTCTAAATCTAACTCGCCTTCGGGTATCATCCACCGAGTCGGGTCGGCAATATGTACCCACAAGCGATCGCGTCCGTCGCTAAGTACTTCCCAACTCAAACCATCATCGATTTCGGTGGTACTCTCATCATCAATGGTGTACACCTTGAGATGGGTAAGGTCTAAACGGTTTAAATCGCGGTCGGGTGGAACGACATCCAAAAGCAGCTGCGCCACTTCTATTACCTTAGTAGGGAACTGAACCGGAATTGACGAACGACGTAAAAATAAGTTTTCATTAGGACTCCATATTCCTAAATCCACTAAAAGCTGAAAAGCTCCTTGGGGGGTGGCTGGACGACCCAAAATATTCATTGTTTCTAAAACTGGTGCAGGCGGAGGATAAGCACGCGCTACGGTATCGTAGGTGATACCAGCCTTTACTGTGTCAGCCAGTAATGCTGCATACTTTTCTAACGCTTCGATGCGGTGACGGTCGTGACGCTGCCACTCGACAGATTCACCCTTTAACGCTTGCTCGACTCGCTCCAAAAACTCCTGCTGTCCTTTAGCTTTGAGAGCCTCCACGTCTAGCTGGTGCTTGCGTTCAGAGACTTGGGTTGCAGTTCGCGGCTCGTAGGCATCACCTTTTTGCTTGAAATACATTTTGTCATCTGATAACAAGCAATGTGCCGCGTAACATTGAATTGGTGAAGACTCAGAAAACAGCAAAGTTGCCATTTCCTTGGGGGTGACAGTTGCGGCATCCTCTACAAGCAATTCCCAAGCAACCTCTAGACTTGATGGGTCTAAATAAGCTTCTACTTCTTTTAAAAAGCTTGGTATTTGGGACGGCTTGTAGGTATCGGGGGTAACTGTATAGGTAATTTGACGGGGTGTCAGACTGTGCGATTGACCCCGTTCATCGATTACAAATGTTCGGGCTTTTCCATCTGGACGGTCTACAACTGCCAGACGGCGATCTACCCCTACCCTAAATTCAACTAGCGTCCCGTTCTCCACAAGCCTCGTATTTTATAATATTTTGTTTGTATCTGAAAAAAATTCTAGATTGAGCGGATAAAAATGAGCATAACTAAAGCTATAACTCATTATCGCTCAGTCTAATACTAGGGTACAAAGGCACGACATATCGTGCCCAGACAACTAACCTTCGGCATTGATAAATGGTAACAAAGCCACAATCCGAGCGCGTTTAATCGACAATGTGAGTTCGCGTTGTTGTTGCGAAGTTAATCCGGTGATACGACGTGGCAAAATCTTACCGCGTTCGGTAACAAATTTACGTAACAAATCAACATCTTTATAATCAATTGGCTCACCTGGCTTAATCGGTGACAGCCGACGACGATAGTAACTCATCCTTACTTAATTTCCTTGTGATCGGTATGTTTGTTGCAGTGGGTGCAGAACTTCTTCAGTTCTAGACGGTTGGTAGTGTTGCGACGATTCTTAGTCGTTGTGTAACGCGACACACCGGGAGAACGTTTATCGGCATTTGACCGACATTCAGTGCATTCGAGTGTCACGACAATGCGGACACCTTTACTTTTAGCCATAATTTACATCGAACACTTCTATTTTGAAGAGAATAAACACAAATTGCTATTTTCGCACATTGCGCTGCAAAATATCAACTAATCGCTTAACCTTAAGATCGAGCGAATAGCCGCGCCGCGACGAAACTATCATAGTACTAGCATAGCGGTCGTGCAAAGCTTGGCGCATCTGAGTATCAGAAAAAGCTGCCCCACAATCGATTGCTAGCGGAATTACTAGCAGTATAGCAGTTGGGTTGCGAGTGATATTACCCAAGGTAATAGACACGAGTAATGCTGCCAAACCTATGATAGCTTCACGCTTGGTCAGTGCTAGTAAGTCGGGTATTCGACCCCGTTCAATTTCTAGCACTTTGAGATCGACTAGCCAGCGACCGAGGGTTTGCCCCTTATTGTTATAAGGTAATAACACCCGTAAAACCATCCAGGAACCAGCAAAAATCAGAATTTGGATAATTTGGACACCAAAATCGTTGCTGCTAAATAGCGAACTGACAAGCCAAGCACCCAGGAAGTCAATCGAGGATGCTAAAGCACGTCGTCCAAATTCTGCCTTCGGGTAGTAGCGTTCTTCGATTACTTTTTCAATAGTCATAGTAATTAGGTAGTGAAGAATAAAAAATGTAGAGACGCGTACCGCTAAGGCGGAACCCGTTCGCGCAGCGTGCCCGTAAGGGCAAGGGTAATTTCGCGTCTGTTTAAAATTATTGGTTTATTGTTTATATATTCTCTCATTTTCCGCTGCTTCCCCTGCTTGCTCTATCCTTGTATAAACACTAATAAAGCGGGGTAAAATACTATACGCACACTCACTAAAAACACTATACAAAGACGCGAAATTTCGCGCCTCTACACTCCCAATACTGCTCGGTTAAGGTTTTTTCTAAAATCGATCCCCCTAAATCCCCCTTGGAAAGGGGGACTTTATAAGGCTTTTAGCCCCCCAATTTATCGGGGGGTTGGGGGGATCAATTTCTTAACCGATTGTCTACACTCCTACACTCCCCCAATCCCCAAATGCTGCCCAAAGAAGCCGAATCAATTATTCTCAACTTAGTACAACCCCTTAATCATCAAGACGATATCGAAATTGTTGACTTACTTACAGCTACAGGACGAATTTTAGCAAAACCCGTCACTAGTAAACTTGACTTTCCCCACTGGGATAATTCGGCAATGGATGGCTACGCAGTGCGGTATAAAGACGTAGAAGAATGCAGCCCCGAACAACCTGTTAATTTGGAAATTATTGAAGAAATTCCCGCAGGATACGAACCTCAGCTGACAATCCGACCGGGACAAGCAGCACGAATTTATACTGGGGCAGTGATGCCGAAGGGTGCGGATACAGTAGTCATGCAAGAAGTAACGCATCGTCAGGAAAATCGGGTTCTGATTCAAGCAGTTCCAAAACCCTACGAATTTGTTCGCCGTCAGGCATCGTATTATCAAGCAGGGAGCGAATTATTACCTAGTGGTATTAGGGTGAATGCACCAGAGATGGCTATTTTAGCCGCTGCCCAATATAACAAACCTAGTGTTTACCGCAGGGTCAAAGTAGCAATTTTATCAACTGGAGATGAACTCGTAACTATTGATAAAACCTTGAAACCTGGACAGATAGTAGATTCTAACCAATATGCACTATTATCGCTGGTGCAGCAGTTGGGAGCAGAACCATTGATGTTAGGAATTGTACCCGACGAACCGGAATCCCTCAAGCTTGCTATTGCTAAGGCAAAAGCTGATATTATTATTTCTTCTGGGGGTGTCTCAGTAGGAGAATACGACTATGTAGAGCAAATCCTCGAATCGTTGGGTGGTAAAATTCACGTTCGTGCCGTCGCAATGAAACCAGGAAAGCCGCTGACCGTAGCGACTTTAAATAATTCTCCATCTAGTTTATATTTTGGTTTACCAGGAAATCCCGTTGCTGCACTAGTGACATTTTGGCGATTTGTTCAACCAGCGATTAAAAAGTTATCAGGATTAAACAATGGTTGGCAACCTGTTTTTATGAAAGCAAAAACAAGGCAAGAACTGCGTTCGGATGGCAAACGCGAAAGTTACATTTGGGGTAAAATTACCCCTGTCAATGGTGTATACGAATTTGACATTGCAGGTGGCAACCAAGTTTCAGGTAACCTGATTAATTTGGCACAAACCAACGCTTTTGCAGTGTTACCTATAGGAACTAATTTGCAAAAGCCAGGTGAAGAAATACAAGTTTTACTCCCTCACTCCCCAAATTTATGAAATTAGTTTGTAACCAAAGCGACCTTAATACCAATTTATCTCTAACAAGCCGTGCTGTACCTTCACGTCCAACTCATCCGGTACTTGCGAATGTGCTGTTAGTTGCAGATGCTGATACAAATCAAGTAAGCTTAACAGCCTTTGACCTAAGTTTAGGGATTCGTACTAGCTTTAATGCCGAAGTCTCGCAAAGTGGCACAATTGCCCTTCCTGCCAAGCTTTTTAATGACATTACTTCACGGTTGCCAGAAGGAGAAATTACCCTCGAAGATGAATCTGCTGTCAGTGCGAATAATCCATCTGCAGAGGGATTAATTGTTACGTTAACACCAGCAAACGGACGGTATCAAGTTCGAGCAATGGGGGGTGAAGAATTCCCTGAATTACCTATTATTGAAAGCACTCAGTCGATTAATTTGACAGCGGCCGCCCTCATTGAAGGGTTACGAGGCACATTATTTGCTACCAGCGGCGACGAAACTAAACAAGTACTCACAGGAGTGCATTTAAAGGTTGTAGCCGACGGGTTGGAATTTGCCGCAACCGACGGACACCGTTTAGCGGTTGTAGAAACAGATAATGACAATCAGGACGCAACTGGGGAAACAGAGTTAGAAGTAACAGTACCAGCCAGAGCATTACGCGAACTCGAACGGATGTTAGCACATAGTGCAGATGCAGGAGAAGCGATCGCATTACACCTCGACCAAGGGCAAATTGTCTTTGAGTGGCAAAATCAGCGTTTGACGAGTCGTACTTTGGACGGACAATACCCTGCTTACCGTCAATTAATTCCGCGTGAATTTGAACGCGAAGTCACGATGGATCGACGACAATTATTAAGTACATTGGAACGAATTGCCGTTTTAGCTGACCAAAAAAATAATATAGTCAAAATTAGCATTGATAGTGGAGCGCAAGAGCTGACTTTATCAGTAGAAGCCCAAGATATTGGTAATGCAGTCGAGACAATGCCAGCACAAATATCAGGGGACGATATTGATATTGCCTTTAATGTCAAATATTTAATGGAAGGTTTAAAAGCACTGCCAGCGACAGAAATTTTGATGCAACTCAACTCAAATCTTACCCCAGTTATTTTTACACCATTAGGAGGAGTAAAAATGACCTATCTTGCAATGCCAGTCCAGTTGAGAAATTAGGGTGTAGGGGAAAAGGGGAATGAGAAGAAAAGTAGATATAGCCCTTATTTAGTGAGGTACAGTTGTAGGGGCAGCAAGCCTTGTGCCCCTACATCAAGCGCGAAAGTAAGTATACCTGTACGTCATTCAACTGAGAACCGCTACAATAGTTTGTATTTAATCAAATAAACAGCGATTACTCGTTCATAGTTATGTTGAACCACACAATTACGGTAGATGATTCTTTATCGGTTTGTATACCACCAGAAATTGCTCAAGCATTAGGGTTTACTCCAGGTAGCCAAATAAACTTGGAAGTAGTTGGACATACTCTAGTAATTCGTTCAGCAACAGAAGCCCAGGGTGCTAAAGAATTTATCGAAACTTTTCAGTCAATTCTAGAAAGAAGGAAGTCTGCTTATGAGGAATTAGCAACAGGAGAATCATAAAATCAATGAATTTTCCGGATAAATTTGATGTGCTAATAATCCATGCTCAATTAATCGCAGCGACAGGAGGTAGCCAAGGTTTGAGAGATGAAGGAATACTAGAATCCGCACTGTCTGCACCTCAAAATCGATTATATTACGAACAAGCTGATTTAGTTACTTGTGCAGCTACATATGCTTATCATTTAACTAAAGCTCATGCATTTATTGATGGGAATAAAAGAGTTGCAGCAGCAGTTACGGAAACTTTTTTAGAAACTAATGGTGCTAAATTGAACTTGAGTAATGAAGAAATTGTCACTTTATTTATAGATATAGCTGCTGGACGCATTGACCGTGATCAAGTAGAGGACATATTCAAGCAAAAAGTTACTTAATATAACCTAAACTTCACACCCCAATTTAATCGGTATTTCAATCCAAAATTCTGTACCAATATTTTCTTGGGAATTACATTTAAAAATACCCTTGTGTTTATCAACAACTATTTGATAACTAATCGATAACCCCAATCCTGTACCTTTACCAATTTCTTTGGTAGTGAAAAAAGGGTCAAAAACTCGATTGATGATATCTGGGGATATTCCTCCTCCATTGTCTGTAATCCGAATTACCACGCTTTTGATATTATTAGGTAATTCACCAAGACTAGTATGAATATTAATTTGACTTAAATGTGATTCTGCAAATTGTCGGTATTCTTCTAACGCATCAACTGCATTAGTAAAAATATTCATAAATACCTGATTGAGTTGACCCGCATAACATTCGACTAAAGGTAAATCCCCATATTCCTTAATGATTTGAATTGCCGGACTTTCAGGTTTAGCTTTAAGTCGATGCTGTAAAATTACCAGCGTACTATCAATTCCATCATGTATATTTACAGGTTTAACTTCCGCTTGGTCGAGTCTAGAAAAATTGCGTAAAGATAAAACTATTTGACGAATGCGGTCAGTTCCGACTTTGACAGAACATAGCATCTTCGGTAAATCTTCAACAATAAAATCTAAGTCAATTTCCTCAATACGTTCGAGAATTTCTGGTTCGGGATTTAAACAACTTTGTTGATATAAATCAAGAATACCTAATAAATCTTCGCTGTATTGATTGATATGGTTAATATTCCCATAAATAAAATTCACCGGATTATTAATTTCATGGGCAATACCTGCGACCAATTGACCCAAACTCGACATTTTTTCAGTTTGAATCAGTTGAGTTTGGGTTTCTTGCAGTTCTTTTAGAGCTTTTGCCAACTCTTTCGTTTTATGCTGGGTTTGTAATAGTAAATCCGCTTGTTCGAGTGACACCGACAATTGCGCTGCAACTTGGGTCATAAACTGAATTTCGTCAGATTGCCACTTGCGAGGTTGTGAGTGTTGATATGCACATAGCAGTCCCCAAAGTTTTTGCCCCACAAAAATCGGTGTTAATATAAATGCTTTAATTTGATATTGTTCGTATATATCAATGTGACATTGACTAAACCCCATTGCATAAACATCGTCAACAACGTGAGTTTGGTTACTGCTATAGCGTCCACCCTTAGTTTCCTGTAGATGAGAATCATTCCAAACTGTATTAACACCTAGTTTGGTTCCACTAAACCAATCAGGATTAATAACTTCAAAATCACCAACAAATTCACCTCCCCAATCATTATTGAAGCGGTAAACAGATATCCGATCTGAAGAAAGAAGGTGACAAACTTCTTTTGTGGTGGTTTTAAAAATAGTCTCTATATCTAAAGACTCACGTATTTTGCCAATTACGTTAAACAATGCTTGTTGCTGTTCAGTAGCTTTGTGCAATTCAGATGTACGTGCTAAAACCTGGCTTTCTAAATTCAGGTTTAAATAATTGACTTTTTGGTACATTTCATGGGCATGAATTGCTGTAGCAAATTGATGACCCAGCTTTTGTGCTAGTTCAATTTCTTCAATTGTCCACTTCAGCGGCTGTGCTTGTTTCGATTGTCGCCAAATTTCAAACGATTGTCGGGGGTAAAGTTGTCTTTCATCGGGGTCAAATTGTCCAGCCCAGAAAGTCCCCGTCTCATCTGCATCTCGGAAAATACTCAGATAGCCGAGTAACTGCTGACGGGACAACAGAGGTATCATCAAAATACCGCGAATCGGAGTTGCTCGAAACGCAACTTGCAGATTTCGTAGTCCTGGAGTTTGGTATATATCTGAAATTGCCCAAATTTTGTACTCGTTCGATTTATAGTATTCCTGCCAAACATTATATTGCTCGTAAGACCGATATTTTGCTAGTTTGGGAATAACAGGTTGCTGTCCGCAAACGTAAACCTTGAGATAATCGTTTGATTCCAGACATTCGTTAAAACTTGGAGTGTCGCTTTCGTGATGCGAAACTTCATCACGGATGCAAAGTCTACCTCCCGAACCACCAAACGCTGCAACTGTTTCCTCTAAAACTATTTGTAAATCTATGTCTGGTAACGAATGCAGTTTACTAGTAATATTATTGACAACCACCTCTTGCTGTGCTTGGGCGCGGGCTTGGGTAAGTGGAGTAATGTAGGCGATCGCAACCCCCAGCAAATCAACAACCATTTGCATAGTTTCGACTTCATCTTCGCAAACGTGATGAGGTTGTGAGTGGTGCGATACCAGCAGTCCCCATAATTGATTGCGGTACAAAATTGGTATAACTAACGAAGACTGTACCCCCATTGCCGTTAAATATTCGACGTGACAAGGGTCTACAGGGCGATAATGAATATTCTCTGTGGTAATTTCAGTATCGTTAAAATTTTTCAAAAAACTTTGACCGATTTGCCCACGGTCAACATTTACAATAGAACGTACTTTCGATTTGACAAATAGTTCTCTGGCATGAAGGGGGATATCATCCGCAGGAAAATTTAACTCAAATAAAGATGGTAGTTTATCATTATCAATACATTCAGCAATTACTTGGCCGCTTCCATCTCCATGAAACTTATAAATCATCACTCGGTCAGTACCAAGAAATGACCGCAACTCTTCAATTGCTACTTTCAAAATATCTTGTAGTTCTAAGAGATGACGAATACGGTCGGTAATACAATTTAGTAATTTTTTTTGTTCGAGACTCAAGCCGAAATTTTGCTCGTTGATTAAAGTCATCGCCAATAGGAAAATAAATATTTGTTAAACACAAAAATAATACTAATATTGTGAAATTTAATTGATGCAATTGCCTACCGTGTAACTACTGGAAATTGCCATATTTTTGAATAAATTTATTTTAGCTTTATACAGTAAATATTAATATTACCAACGCAATATTTTTTCAATACTTATTTATTTACGTTTTTGGTTACCTAATTATTCCTTTATTTAAGTTCGTAAAATTATCTATAGGAATCCGGTTTGATTTATGAAAAGTATGTATAGGGTGCGTTAGCAGCAGCGTAACGCACCCTACAGGTACATATGTTGGGGCGCAAGGCATTGCGCCCTTATCTTGGTGTAAAATGGCTGTACCTCAGTAGGTTGAGAAACGCCATATACTTCGATTTTTTCATATAAATAAAGTATGGTGTAAATCGAAATCGCCGTAGGGGCACTTGGGTTATCGTGCCCTGACTATATTTTACGCAAATGCAAACTCCTGTAAAATCCCTTATACTAGCCGCCACTACTAGCAAAGCGAATCTTTAAATAATCATCCTCCATCTTTGCTCCCGTAGGTTGTAGCGCTGCTAACGCTTGCGGCAAGACTAAATTACGACGATGATTGCCAATGCGAATATTCAATTCATCACCATTTTTATTCAATTGAACCTGATTTTTAGGAATACCAGGTAAGTACAATTCTAAGCTGTATTCATTTTGGTCTTGAACGATACGAATTGTATTTTCTTTATAATAAACTTGAGTTGGGTCTTCATCTTTATAAAGCGTATCTTTCAATCGTTCTAATGCCGCTAACCCGCACAATTCCTCTGAGAAAAGTGGCACTTCCTTAACTGGTAAAGGGTGAAAATTGTCATGTATTTCCTGACGATATTCTTTTTGATTTTCTTTCCAACGTTGGAAAAATGGGTCTTGCACTTCATCAGGAATAATGCGATTTGCGACTACCATATCAGTCGAAACATTGTACAAACTTAAATAAGCATGAGCGCGAAGCGACTCTTTAATAACCATTTTCTCTGGATTTGTTACCAGTCGCACCGAGGTTTGAGTATTATCTGTTAATACCTTTTCTAAAGCCTCGATTTGCTCATAAAACTCATAGGGTGCGTCCATTACCTCTCTAGTTGGTAACGAAAAACCTGCTATCGGTCTAAATATCGGTTCTACTAACGGTCTAAGTGCCACCGATATATTTTGGAATGGTTTATAAAAGCGACGCATGTACCAACCACCGACTTCGGGTAAACTTAACAATCGCAAAGCCGTCCCAGTCGGTGCAGAGTCGATAATCAATACATCGTACACGCCTTCATCATAATGCCGTTTCATTCTGACCAAGCCGAAAATCTCATCCATCCCAGGTAAAATCGCTAATTCCTCCGCCTGCACTCCATCTAAGCCCCGTGCTTGCAACACTTGGGTGATGTAACGCTTTACACTTCCCCAGTTTCCTTCGAGTTCCATCAATGCATCAAGTTCCGCACCCCACAAATTTGGGCGAATTAACACAGCTTCATGTCCCAATTCCAAATCGAAACTGTCTGCCAGTGAGTGTGCCGGGTCTGTACTCAAAACCAATGTGCGATATCCGAGTTCAGCGCAACGGAGTCCAGTTGCAGCCGCAACCGACGTTTTACCAACGCCGCCTTTCCCTGTCATTAAAATTACACGCATGGATAATTTCCCGTCTCAGGAATATTTACATTTATTTACATTATCAACTGTTTTCTAAAATTATTAAACCTTGTTCTAGTTTAGGATAACCGTAGGGGCGGGGTCTCCCCGCCCTGCCCTCCATCCAACCTCTTGACCAATTACCCCTTACCAAATTTAAAATGCTGTTTCACAACATCAATTGGTGAAATATGCCAATAATCAACATGCGAACAAATCAAGTTATCCGAATCTAACCGTAATTCACTCCGCCCAGGAATTGCAATAAATGGTTTCCAAGGCAAAGGAGTATTCCAACTTAATGTCCATTCGGTATTGATTGTGTCTCCACATTGACGGATATCGTGCAAATCCATTTTGCAATTGATAAAGAAAGTTTTGATAAACCCAATCATTTTTTTATAAAGTTCAACACCGCTAAATTTGTTAAGCGGGTCTTGAAAATAAACATTTTTAGCGTAGATAGAATAGGTTTGATTGATTGGAAAGCGTTGATAATCTTCTTGAAGAATTTGAATGATGTTCATAATTAACCATTAAGAGTCAAATTGTTCCTCATTCCAAAGACGTTCCAGTTGAACCCGCCATGTACCCAGAGTTTGTTGACGTGCTTCAGATGTTTGTTCAATTTCACCCATCATACCTTCACTATAGAACCTATCGAGACTCTGCATGGTAGCTTCAAGAGTTTGCCCCTGTTGTTTGGCAGCTAAAACAATCAGACGAATGCGACTTTCGACTAAACGGTTGAAGACATCGGATAAACCGACTTCGTGGAGAGAAATTAGTTGCGCGATCGCATCTTCAAAATCCTCGACCGTTAAACTAGCGCTATTATGTTGAAACACTCCCCATACAACATTTTGATGTAATGCATAACGAACTTCTTGGGTATCATCAAAGTTCGCTTCGAGTAACTGTTCTAAAAATGGTTGCGCTTCTTGAATGGGTATGATGGGCAGCAATATCCGCAGCCAAGCATTATCCTCTCCCAGCATTACCAGTAAGCGGAAAGTAGAAGTTTCAACTTGCCAAGAACCGGGCGCTACAACGTTCGTATTCGTAGCACCAAATAGTTCTGTCAATGTATTTGCAATTTCATCAGGTGTCATAAGTTGCTTTTAATCTGTAGTTCTAGCCTACCGCACCTGTGGTATACATTGTACTTGTCAAGGTATTAAATTTAACCTTCTCGTGAGGTTCAGAATCCGGGTTTCTTCAAGAAACCCGGATTCTAACCTTTTAAACTTGTCATAATTAATGAAATTGTTAATACTCGTGAGGACTAAATCCCCGACTTTGCAGAAGTTATTGGGAATCTAATAGCCAGTCAATCACCTTTGATAAATTAAAAACACCGAACCAATCGAACCTGGATTTTGAACATATATTTTATTTCTGTAATAAAAACCTGGTGACATTCCCCCATCAAATAACATTGCTTCTCGAATAGTACCCAAACAATTATTTCCAGCAATTCCCTTTAAAACTTCATCAAATTTATCGGGTAATAACTCCTGATTATTCTCAGATATGTTGATATCCGAATTTGCTTTCGAGTCATTGACTAACAAAATTACATAACCGCTACTTGTAACAGCAACCATCGAGCGATTTGTTGCTTGTTTACAAGCAAGCTGACCCAAATCTTGACAAATATCTTTAAATACTCCATTTTTGTAAAATCGGCCATTTCCTCCCACTAAATTAAAATTTAAATTCTCTGATTTTCTTTTCCCAGTTTGTAGCGTTGCTTGTCGTTGTGATAATTTACCACCAGAAATTCCAAACGAAGAACGCTTATTTATAAAATCTCCTGCATACTCGATTCCCCTCGATATATTCAAGCCTTGGGGTTTATTATCTATGTCGATATAATCAGCATTTATAGCTGCAATTGGTTTATCACCTTTGAGCTTGGAATTTTCATCCGAGATAATTTCCGCGAATGTTTTAGGTACGTATTCTCGACGTACTTTATCTCGGCTATCTTTTGCATATAGTTCATGTGCAAGTCCAACATTGACTTTAAACTCAAGCCTTTCTGACTTGGGATTAAAAATAATTACATGATTAATCCCTCGTTCATCTTGCTTGCCTTGATTATTAGTTTTAAAAAAATCAAGACTAAAGTTTTTATTTGTTCCCGGACAGCTTGTACCCGATAGTTTCTCTACTCTTTGAGGAGTTGATACTTTCGGGACTTGACAACCCGAACAAATACCTGTCAAAAAGAATAATATAAATGATGAAATGATTTGTTTGGAAAACATAATATATAAGATAATAGTTACGTCACATGCTGACACCAAATATTGATTTAATCCGGAAAAACCCTTGGCTTACGATAATATTTGTAAATACCTGGCCGAGCAATATCCAGAAGATTTTGCTAATTGGTTATTCACGAATGATGCCTCTGATATTCGAGTTCTTAAAACTGAACTCAGTTTAGAACCTATTCGGGCTGACTCCGTAACATTCCTGCAAACAATCGATAAAATTCTCCATATCGAGTTTCAAACCTTAGCCGCATCAATTCCACCAATTGATTTTCGGATGCTTGATTACTACACTCGACTTAAACGCGAATATAACTGTCAAATCGAACAAGTAGTAATCTTTCTAAAACAAACAGACTCCGAACTTGTTTACAAGCAAGAGTATACCGATACTTACACAAGCCATCGTTATCGAGTGATTCGCTTATGGGAACAAGACTCAACACAACTTTTACACAGTCCAGCACTTTTGCCATTAGCTGCTTTGGCACGCAGCAACTCTCCTAACACTTTACTTGAACAAGTCGCCGTTCAAGTCGATATGATTGAGGAAAGTAATGCACGTAGTAGTATTTCAGCTTGTACGCAAATTTTGGCAGGTTTGCGTTTTGACCGAAGTTTAATTAACCAACTATTTCGAGAGGAAATTATGCAAGAATCTGTCATTTATCAAGATATCCTCCAAAAAGGAGAGCAAAGCGGTAAGAAAAAAGAGGCATTATCTCTAATTACCCGCCAGCTTTCACGCCGTCTTGGTA
>JANNFJ010000246.1:0-13659 GCA_031379725.1 Calothrix sp. OTE_75_metabat_31 | reverse complement strand
TGGATAGGGAGAAATAATCAGGAGGGGTCATATTTTAGGTGAGTCGAAATGACTGTAGGGGCACGATACATCGTGCCCTTAATCTCGTGGGATAGCCAACCGTATCTTTGATGAGAGGTCAGGAATTTAGACTTGACCACTAGACCTCAACGTTTAACAAAGACTTGCTTTTTTCTCCCTGCAAAGTTTGTAAAATCAACCCAAAAACATCTGCCGCAAGGATGATATTTGATTGTACTAAATCTGATTTTTGACTAATAAAAACAGGTTGGTCGAGTGATGAAACATTGACACAACCGTGGGAACCCTTAACGAGAGTCGCATCCAAAGGAATCACATCCATCAAATAGCGAAAACCCAGCTTTTTGAGAAGTAATTTAGAACCCACCTTCAACTTAGGAAACTTAATTTGTGGGTTGACAAATAACTCCACAGGGTCATAACCCGGTTTGCGGTGAATATCGACAGTTCTGGCGAAATCGGGAGCGCGATTGTCGTCGAGCCAGTGGTAATATGTAAACCAGGCATGAGATTGTGCGATCGCAACTAATTCTCCCGACCGTGGATGATTGAGATGATAGGCTTTTTTCCCTGCTTCATCCAAAACGCAATCAATCCCATCCATCGATTCGAGTAAATCCCGCACCGTCGAAATATATTGCGGGTCATTTACATATATATGGGCAATTTGATGGTCAGCAACAGCAAAAGCTTTACTCGCACCAGCATCTAAAATTTCGTGTCCCAATTCTTCACGCACCACCAATAAACCGTTTTCTCGCAAAACGCGATTAATATGGATTGGTTGCGACACTTCCGTAATCCCATATTCCGACAATACAATTACTTGGGCACCGCGTTTTTCGTAAAAATCAATCAAATCTCCACAAACTGCGTCAACTTCCCGTAAATCCTGTGCTATCTTACTTTCATCATGACCGAACTTCTGTAAGCAGTAATCTAAATGTGGCAAATATACAAGCGTTAGCGTGGGGTTACTTTTTTCCTCCGTCCACTTTGCTGAATCTGCTATCCATTGCGTCGATTTAATCGATGTATTGGGACCCCAAAAATTAAACAGCGGAAAATCACCAAGTTCCTTTTGTAATTCAAATCGCCAATTTTGAGGTTGTGTGTAAATATCGGGAATTTTGCGACCATCTGCTGGATACATTGGTCGTGGAGTAATTGCATAATCCACCGACGAGTACATGTTGTACCACCAAAATAAATTCGCACAGGTAAAATCGGGATTTAAAGCTTTTGCTATATCCCATATTTTTGGTGATTGAACTAATTTATTTGATTGTCGCCAAAATTTAACTTCGCATTCATCGCGGAAATACCAACCATTACCGACGATGCCATGTTCTGAGGGTAATTTACCAGTTAGATAAGTTGCCTGTGCGGAACATGTGACAGCTGGTAAAACTGGATTTATGGAAGTGAGTTTACCGTTGTTTATCCAACGCGATAGCATGGGGGTATGTTTTCCAATTAATCGCGGTGTTAATCCGACAATATTGAGTATTACTGTTTTATTCATATTAATATGTGTGTCACGCAGAGGCGCAAAGGCGCAGAGAGGAGGAGCAAGAGAGATTGTGAGGCTGGTATAATTTATATTATCTCAAATTTCTCTCTGCGTCTGGTGCGACTAGAAGTGATAATTTAAGATTGTTGTAATTCATAATAAGCATGTTCGGTATTTGCGTCAACGAAAGATAATGAATCACTTTCTAATAACTGCTTCA
This sequence comes from Calothrix sp. OTE_75_metabat_31, assembly GCA_031379725.1. Taxonomy (GTDB): domain Bacteria; phylum Cyanobacteriota; class Cyanobacteriia; order Cyanobacteriales; family Nostocaceae; genus JANNFJ01. Next base: position 11,905 of record JANNFJ010000246.1, on the reverse strand, counting down.
AAACCCATTCATATTCGCGCTGAATTGATGCAATCAATTCTAATTTCATTGCCGATGGTAAGACTTCCCAGGTGTAAGTTTCAATTTCTAGGTGACTGCAAAAATTATGAATTTTCAACAATTCTAATACTCGGATAATATCATCTTGGGTAGATTGTAAAAGTTCATAATCACGGATAAAAATAGGTACGTGAAAGTGAATTCGCCATTCATCTGCGGTGGAATTTACAAAGTTAGGTAAGGCTGTTCCTAAATCGGAATAGTTGTGTAATGTGTCATTACCTTCTCTAGCAATTACTTGGTGCAAATAGGTTGACTCGGCGAAATTTTGTAATTTATCTTGGATTAAATAACGCTGCTGAATATCTTTTGGTAGATTTACCTGTAAAGCTGCACTAATTTGAATTTTACCAATCTTGATTCCCGCTGCTTCAAATTGTCTGAGAACTGAAATCGGGTTTTCATATTCGACTGCAAAATGACAGGTGTCGTAGCATATTTGTATGTGGTCGAGTAATATTGTCTCAGCCGCCTTCTGAGATATTCGCAAATATTTACCTAGATATGCACCAGCAATAGGTAATAGATAGGTCTGGAAATAATCAACTACTTCCGCTGCATTTTCAATCAATCCATCGGGTTCTGGTTCTAAATCTAAATGTATGATTTTTCCAGTTTCAGTGCGGATGCGTGCCATTTCCACAACTGCCCGTGCTAAATTTAATGTTGCGTTGACTATTGTGGAAGTTCGGTTAAGTTGATTATCTTGGAACCAGGGTTTATAGGATAATGGTAGTGTTGAAATACTGCCTTCTATTTCATCAGGTAATAGTTCTGCAAGAATTTTTATCAATCGCAATGTATATTCCAAGCGGTCTGTTGTTGACCAGTCGGGTGCATATACTTGGTCTTTGACTATTTGGTTATGGAAGCCACCGTAGGGAAATCCATTTAGTGTAAATACATATAAATTATGTTTTTTTAGCCATTTTTTGAATTTGGCTAAGTTATTTCCTTGTAATAGTTCGCGTGATGCAATGTCAGCTAAACGCAATCCGATTCCAAAAGGTTCTCCAATTGTTAGTCGTGTTTGAAGTGTGGGAATATATTCTTGCAGGTTGGTAAAAACTTGACTCCAGCTTTCACCAGGGTGGATGTTGCTACAGTAAGTTAGGTGAAAATTATTTATTTTCATAAAAAGTTAGGAGTTAGCATTTAGCATTTAGCAGTTAGCAGTAGATGTTCAAGAATCCGGGTTTCTTGAAGAAACCCGGATTCTCAGCCCTCATGATTTATCAAAATTAACAGTACAAATAATTAGCCCACTGTATTTACAATCATTACAATCTTGTATCAACTTTCAGCTAGCAATTCTATCGCTTCTTGATACAATGATAAATTGACTTCGTGAACTTCGATTCCTTTGCCGATTTTTTCTAACAAAGTTAAGGTCAATTCCCCTCCAAGGTGTTCGCGGAATTCTTGCAATCCTCGGAAGATGCAGCGAGGGTCTTGAAGTTCGGTTGCTTGCTGCGCTAATTCGGGAACGTAAATTGCAAAGCCTAACGTTTTGAGTGTATTAAGTATTCTTTGCCACTCTAAACGCGATAATTTTCCGAGTAAATACGAGTATGTACTATCTAAGGCAATACCAATGGCAACTGCTTCGCCGTGCAGAAGACGATAATTGGTCAGTTGTTCGAGCTTATGCGCTGCCCAATGCCCAAAATCCAGGGGACGCGATGAACCTTGTTCAAAAGGGTCACCGCTATTCGCTATATGCTGTAAGTGTAATTCGGCACATCGATAAATTACATCTTGCATGGCGTTCATGTCGCGTCGGGCTAATGCATGGGCATTAACGCCGATAAAATCAAAGAAATCGCCATCTTTGATTAATGCCACTTTTAGTGCTTCCGCGATGCCTGAACGCCAATTGCGATCGCACAAACTCACCAAGAAACTACTATCGTTTAAAACGGCATAGGGTGGGGCAAATGTACCCAGGTAATTCTTTTTCCCAAAGGCATTTATGCCGTTTTTGACACCTATACCTGAATCGTTTTGTGCTAAGACTGTCGTAGGAATACGGATAAGGCGAATGCCGCGATGAGCGGTTGCAGCGGCGTATCCAACCAAATCAAGTACTGCTCCACCACCTATTCCAAGGATATAAGAATGACGACACAAACCGGCTTCATCAATAAATTGATGGAGTTGATTTAATAGGTCGGTATCATTTTTAGCATCTTCACCACCAGAAATAACCAACGGTTCGGCAACTAATGTCATGATATTTTCGTAACGTTCGGCATAGGCGCGAATTTGTCGCGGCACTAAGCGGTGATGGTGCAAAAATCCACTATCAATTATCGCAATTACTTTTTTGGGTTTTGGGTCAGCGTCGTTGCCGATTACTTTTGCGAGTAAACTGTTGCGAAGGTGAAATAACCCGGTGGTGAAATGCACATCATAGTTAAAGTTAACCGTAACACGCTGGCGAATCGATTGCGAATTAACTACAGGTTTCGGGCGAAAATTTACTACCATATTTTTGCTTCTATTTTGATGAGAGATGCACGATTAAATGCCTGGATAAATATATCGGGAGAATGGGAACCGTCAACTTGAACGCTATTATTGATAACAAAAAACGGGACGCTGTTAATGCCATTGAGACGGGCAAATTCAGATTCGGCGATTATTTTGTCGAGTCCAATTTGACTTTGAAATTGTGGTAATTCGATATCAATATTTAATTGAGTAGCGATGTTCATTAAAACATCAACATTACCAATATTCAAACCGTCTTCAAAGTAAGCTTTGTAAATTGCTTCGACGACGTTGCTTTTGATTTCTTCAGGTGCAAGTGCAATCAGTCGGTGGGAACGCATTGTATTTACTGCCCAACGCACTTTATTGAAATCAAGCGCAACTCCTGCTGAATCACCTGCTTTGCGTGTAAAGTCAAATAAGTGTTGAAGTTGTTCGGGTGTCATTCCTTTACGCTTCTGCATAAAATCCCGAAACTCGTAACCTATTGATGGTACTGTATTATCAAGTAAAAAGGGATGCCAACGAATAATTAGTTCGTCTTGATGCCATTGCGTAATTGCATCAAATAGGTGCTTTTTGCCAATTCGACACCAAGGGCAAACAGTATCGTGGTAGATATCTATCAGCATGAATTAGGGTGTGGGGAGGTTAAGGAGGGTGGGAGGTTGGGGAGGTTGAGACGTTTTATTAAGGTACGCAGCAGTCATTAAAGAACGAACCACAGAGTCACAGAGAACACAGAGTTAAGAAGGTTTGGGAGAGTTTTTGCGTAAGTCATTAGGAGTGGTAAATTACTTTTTCTTTTCTCATCTTCTCTACACCCAACACCCTACTCCCCAATCCAAAAATTTTGCGCTGTGGCAAATTCTTCGATTAAAGCTTTGCGGTCTTTATTTAATACTAAATTTGCTAATTTCTTATAAGTATCTGCTAGTGAACTAATCGCTTGACACCTGTCTTCGGTGGCCAGCATAATATCCACACACATTTCGGGACTCTGCTTAAATAAACGTTTGATAACCTCTATTTCATCGCGGTAAGCAGGAGTTGACATTGATAAACTGCGGTCGATATTTAGTTCTTCTTGGGCTATAAATACACCCTGAGTCAAGCGGCAAAAATGTCTTGTTGCTTGAATCATTACCATCATGTGGTCGTGTTCTGCCGATGTCGAGTAAATGAGTTCACCACCACCAGTTTCCATCAAATTTAATAACCATTTGAAGGGTTCATCATTCCTACCCGAACAGACCACAATTTTTTGTCCGGCAAATGATTCGATGCTAGGACCAAACATCGGATGTAACCCCATTACGGCACCGGGGTGATATTCAAGCATTGCTTGTAATGGTTCCACTTTGAGGCTGGTGATATCGGCAAGTGCTGCATCGGGGTTGAGGTATTTGGCAGCACGTTTAATAATATCGACTGTGGTTTCAATGGGAACACTGATTAATACTAAATCTGCTTGTCCAAGCAAAGTTTCCGCATTTTCCCAGTCTCTACCTAGTGCATTTACTTGATGACCAGCAGATGATAATTGATTGGTAAATAACTTACCCATTCTACCGTTACCACCAATAATAGTGATGTTTCGAGACAATAAATGTTCATTTGTCGAAACGTCATTGGTGGGATTGAAAATGTTTTGATTGTCGTTACTTGAAGTCGAAAGTTGGCTATATGTCTCTTCTCGTAAATGTTCAATTAACGTTTGGTTTATTTGTTCCATAAATAATTAGGGAGTAGGGGAGGTGGGAATGGTAGTGCGTAATCTTTCCTATTATCAATGACAACTAACTAATAACTGATTGCAAATTGCTTAAATATCAACTATTGATTTGCTGGAGGTGAGTTTGGGTAGTACTTTCAATTCGGGTACTTGGTCTTGAATCGCTTGATAAAATAATGATTCATATTGAGCGATCGCATTCTCGGAACCGTATTTATCGACAGCGTATTTTCGTCCTTTTTCGCCCAATCTGGCAGCTTTTGCCGGATTTTTGTATAAATCAATGATTGCCATTGCTAAAGCTTTGGGTGATTCCGGTGCAACTACTAATCCACCACCGCTATCTCTTACCGATGAAGCGGCTGTACCGTTGCTGGGAACTGATGCGATAATCGGACGACCCGAAGCTAACAGTAAAGGAATTTTAGAAGGCATATTGAAGCAAACCACATTCTGCTTTTGCAAAATTAACCCGACGTCTGCCGCCGCTAACATTTCGGGTAGTTTTTCCCTTGATTGCAGCGGTAACAGCAAGACGTTATCTGCGCCGTACTTGCGGCAGCATTTTTTCAATTGTTCTAATGCTTTGGTTTCACCGACGATGACAAACGCGATATCTTTGACGCTACGCAATTTAGCTGCTGATGCGATCGCAGTTTCTAACCCCTGTGTCAGCGCAATATTTCCCGAATATAGCACTACAAATTTATCTTCTAGTTGATGTGCTGTCCGAAACGAGTTATTTTTCGGTAAAGGACGAATAAAGTTAACATTTACCCAATTGGGGATACAAGCTATTTTACTGCTTGGTACGCCTTTTTTCACCAAGTTATTCACAAATCCATCCGCAATTACACTGATAGTATGTGCATTAGTATATGCAAATTTTTCTAAAGCAGCCAAGGCACGAACCATTAACTTATTTTTAATTAAACCGACACGTTCGGCAGCTTCAGTCAGAATATCCTGGACGTTTAACACCACCGGACAATTGTAAAGCCAACCCAAGAGGCACGCAGGCAGAGTGACAAATAAGGGCGGCACTGTTAAAAGAATTACATCGGGCCGCCAACCATTCAAAGCTTGAGGAAGGCTACTGGCTACGAAGCTCAATTCCAGTAGCAACCGATCCACTAAATTCGGCTTCGATTTAACTCGCAAGAAACTACGTTGAATGGTGACACCATTTCGTTTTTCAGTAACGTACCACTTCCCCCGGTATTGCTCATAAATTTCGCGTTCGGGATAATTAGGCATTCCAGTAATCACCCTAACATCATGACCGCGTTCCACCAATCCTTCTGCCAATTCAGTCATCAAGGGAGCAATCCCAATTGGCTCTGGATGATAATTGTAAGAATAAATCAGAATCTGCATAACCAAAGAAGGGTGTAGGGTGGAGGGGGAAAGGGGGAAGGGGTAAATATGGGTGTGAGGATATAAGGGGAAAGATAGAAAGCTGCTTATAAAATTATTTTTTTATTTTTTACATGAATGTATGTAAAGCATATATAAAGCTTGTATTTATCCACACTCTTATCCTTTACCCCTTCCCCTCTCTTCAAGTAACTGCAAAAGTCTTTGCTAGAGTTATCGAAATTGGGAGCAAGCTTAATACAAGCAACCCACACAATAAACCAGCGAACCCCGCAGTCAATGTAGCATTTAGAACTATCACCGACAAGATCCCGGCACGTACTGCCGTACGAATTTTTTCGGGGTTTGGTTGGCGGATGGCGACAATCATTGGTAGAAGTACTCGTATAGCTAAAAATATAGCAAATGGCAAAGCTGTAAGTAAATTGTAGTCTTTTAACAAACCGAGTCCGAAGAAACTCGCAAATACGATACTGATTAGAATCGAAGCTGCGATCGCATTACCTTTTTTTCCACCATGTACTTCACCCTGACTCAAAGTTGTAATGGCAGCAATATAAGAAATTGGAATCAATGCCAAGAACCAGTATTGACCAACCATCGGCGATACTATACTCACACCCAGCAGCAAGTTAACACCGCGACATACCCCCATATTTAAAGGGCCAAATACCGGATGATGTTTGCCGAAAGCGTCGTACAAAACAGCAGCAGTAGCAATACCCGCAGCCAAAATCGCGCTTAAATGCGAGACTTGCGAAGCAGCGAGTACACCTATTAACAAAAGCGTACTTCCGAGTATGAATGCACCCTGACGCGATGCTCGACCGCTGGGAATTGGTCGTTCTGGTCGCTCTTGTGCGTCAATATCTGCATCGAATGCATCATTGAGGACAATACCACCACTGTACAGCCCAGTAGTAGCTATAAGTAAATATCCCAAAGGTATGAGATTTCTAAGTATTTCTCCTTGTTGGATTTTTTCTCCAAGAATCAGGAAAAACCCGGAAGCCGCGACACCTGCTAATACATCAGCCCATGCTGTAACAATATTGGCAGGTCGCATCAATTGTAGGTAAGCCCAAAAGCTGTTTGTTGTGTAAATGGTAGAAGTCATGCTAATCCCTACTCCCTTCCTATTCAATTAGTGCTAATTCGCGCTCAACTAGGGGTTGTTGTCCACGCAGGACTGAGTTACCTTGGAAAAGTTGACGCTGGTCGATGGGTGAAGGGTTCAGCCAGTCGGATTCTTTGATTTGACCGCTTTGACTGTAAGCCTTAAGGGCGTTTTCATAGCAAACAGCGTGAATGTGACCTTGGGGAATACCGCGTTCGAGCATCAATTGGGCAGTTTTGGGAACAGCAAGAGGGTCGCTTACACCCCAGTCAGCAGAGGAATCGACGATAATGCGATTACATCCATATTCCCTAACTACTTCCACCATTCGGGCATTGCCCATTTTGGTGTGGGGATAAATCGTAAACGCTGCCCAGAACCCGCGTTCTAAGACGGATTGCACCGTTTCTTCGTTGTTGTGGTCGATAATTACCGAACTTGGGTCTAATCCATGTTCGATACAAACATCCATTGTTTTGCTTGTACCCGCTTTTTTATTCCGGTGTGGCGTATGAATCATCACTAGCATATCTAGTGATTTCGCCAATTCTAGTTGCAACCGAAAATACTTATCTTCGGCTGCGGTCATATCGTCATAGCCAATTTCGCCAATTGCCACAACACCTTCTTTGCAAGCATATAGGGGCAATAGCTCCATAACTTGTTCTGCCAAAGCTTCGTTATTGGCTTCCTTCGAGTTCAATCCGATGGTACAGTAATGTTTAATACCAAACTGTGAAGCCCGAAAACGTTCCCAACCGACTAAGCTGCTGAAATAATCTTGATAAGACCCGATATTAGTGCGGGGTTGTCCCATCCAAAACGCGGGTTCAATTACGGCAACAATACCAGCATCGCGCATCCGTTCGTAATCATCGGTGGTGCGCGAACTCATGTGAATGTGGGGATCGATATACATAATTTGTGGTTTTAATAGTTAGGAGGAATAGGTAGGGGCGGGTTCACGAGATATCTGAACCGCCCACACAAAGGCTATATAAACCCGCCCCGCCCCCACGCATCAACCCGCACCAACGTAGAAACATCCGTTTTTTATGAATTTGATATGTACGTTTTTTGGGGATTGCGCGATCGCAGTGGGGGTCAACAATTGTTGATGTGGGACGTTTTTTGGGGATTGCGCGATCGCGGTGCGGGTTAATAATTGTTGATGTGGGACGTTTTTGGGGATTGCGCGATCGCACTGGGGTTGATGTGGGACGTTTTTTGGGGATTGTTGGTGGGGTCGGGGCGGGTTTATTGAAATTTTTCATTTGCCCGCAGTTTGGTTGGTTGACCCGCCCCTACGGGTTATTCCCGTATTCGACCAATTCCCAAATTTCGGGGGGTACGGTACGTTTTGCGGCTTGCCGTTCGCTGGCGTAATCAGTCAACATCTGCGATAATTGGGGATTAGTGCGTTGTTGTAATCCTTGAATTTGATGTAATGGACTGCCGACAAATAACGTTTTTACTACCATTTGGTTCCAGGCTAAGTCGTCGAGATACGAGCTGGGGTAGGGATTGTTGAGTGCGATCGCATTAAACACAGCGACCATATTACTGCGAACACCTTCGGCAGCGCGTTTCTGTAATTTTTCCGGATATGGCAATAACGGTAAAGCTTGGTAGAGTGCTATGAGTTCGCCCATGTCCGCAGCATTGAATAATTGCTCCAATGTCTGCAAATATACGTCTACATTTCCACTAGGTAGCGCTAACAACAATAATGTTCGCCCCGCTTGATCTACAGTCCAATTCCAAGGAAACCAACCTGGGCAGAGCTTTGCAGCCGCTTCTAAATCTTCGTTGCTTAAATCTAAATCTTGTTTTCCTGTATAACGCACTACAGCACTAAATGCAGCGAAAAATACTCGTACATTAGCACCTGCTGCTATTTCCTCGTACTTTGTATCGAGCCACTTTAAAGCATCTGGAGTTATACGTTGTGTTAACCAACTATATAAAACGTCGGTTACAGTAATATTTTTAGCTTCTAAATAGGTTGTAGTAAACATAATTTATAATACTGAGTACCAGTTTAATTGGTTTTGTAGAATCCCGGTTTCTCAAAGAAACCAGGATTCTGACCTCTGCTACATGTCCTGCGGTGCATGACACGAACTAATAGAGATTGAAGCCTGACTTTTGGAGAGTGAAAAAATTGTTAAACTGTTTCTACTTTTGCAAGTAAATCTTCGCTTAACTTCTGATTGCGTTTGCGCTTGATAATCGAATTAGCCGCAACGAATCCAAGTAAACCTAAACCAGCAATAGCGCTAGGTTCGGGTACTTTGGTTCCAGCGGGGGCTTGACCTTGGACATTCAATACTTGAACGCGACCTTGGAAGAAGTCACCAACGTAAAGCTTTCCTCTGTCATAATGGGCACCACCAGTCCAGTTAAATACACCAGGTCTGAGGTCACTAGGGTTGCTAAATGGAGGGCCTCCTCGTGTTGGAGGTGGTACAATTTCACCTTCCGCGTTGCGAACGGGTTCACCATAGGTAGTTAAGAAATTTCCATCTTTATCAAACACCTGGACACGGCTATTGACTGAGTCAGCAACGTAAACATTGTCAAACTCGTCTAATTCAATACCAATTGCCTCTCTTAACTGTCCTGGTCCAGAACCTTTAGAACCAAAGGCAAATAGAGGTGTACCTTCTGGACTAAGTACCTGAATTCGGTTATTGTACTGGTCGGTTACATAAATGTTACCAGTATTTTTCGATATATTTAAGCCCGCAGGTCCAAAGAACTGACCGAGTTCAGTACCATTACTACCAAAAGTGTTGAGTAGTTCGCCAGTCGTGCCATCGTATTTTTTGATTACGTCTGCGCTAAAATCTGTGACGTACAAATTGTTATTCTTGTCGAATTGCATTCCTCCAGGACCAAAAAATTGCCTGTTTGGTGCTTGACCGCTAAACGAACCGTATGACCTGATATACTCACCGTTGGGATTATATACATCGATTTCACTGTTATAAACATCACCCATGTGCAGTTCGCCAGTTACTGGATGAAATTTAAGGTCTGCCGTTTGATCTAAACCTGGTCCTTTTGTTTGTGTACCAAAACTTATTGCTCTTAAGTAATCACCCTGGGGGTTAAATACTTCGATACGATTACCTAGATTTGGATTAAAGCTGCCGTCCGGGTTAACCCCTCGTCCGTTAGCTACAAAAATTTCATTGGTTGAGTCCTGTACAGCAATACCTTGAGGAACAAATAGCTCTCCTGGACCGAAACCAGGGCTACCAATTTGACTATCGTAGGTCAAGCTGATTGCCAACGATTGAGCCGCTCCTCCCAGTACCATGAACCCAGTACTGACAGCTGCGATTGAAAGATTTCTTACTAACTTCATAGTGAATCTAAGTGACTAAGGTATAATTTGATTTGGGTAGCTTTAGTTACCCGCCCTAATTTTTCAATCCCTTACTGCTTTTGAGGAAATCATGGTATTTAGGTATTTTGGTTAGGAGCAAGAGCGTAGAAATTAAAGACTGCAATTCTTTAAACCCTACTACTCCCTACTCCTGATTGCCTAATTTGCGATCCCTTCTTCAGGCAGTATTTTTTTGTGGAAATTTCCCAGATAAAGCAATAGGAAATCAATTACAGCGTTTCTACCTTTGCAAGGAACTCTTCGCCCAATTCTTCTTGACGCTTGCGCTTGAGCATTGAGTTAACACCTACCGCACCAATTACAAGTAAGCCTGCAACCGATGCTGGTTCGGGGACTTTGCGTCCTTCACCTTTGAGGTTAATTTTGATAACTTGTCCTGCACCAGCGAGTCGAGCGCGGTTTGAGGTGTACAAATCACCATCAGGACCAAAGAATAAACCCGATGCAGCTTCTAATCCAGCACCGCTCCAAACAGTTGAGCGAGTACCATCTTTGGCAATTTTGATGATGGAACCGCTGATATCACCAGTGATGACACCACCTTGTTGGATTTCTTTCCACTCAGAAGTGTTGATATGTTGGAGTGCATATAAACTGCCCTCTTTGTCGTATGCCACACCAGTTAGCTGTGTAAAGCCATTAGCTATTTCTGTACCAGTCACAGGTGCGCCATTGACACCTGTACCTGTTGTGGTCAAGTTCTCATCAATTTTCCAAATACGTGCTGCGCCTTCTGGATAAGGGAAATAGCTATATTCGCTGACTGTTAAACTACCATCGGGAGCAATAGCGATACCTGTTGGTACTGATTGGTTGGATACAGGCAGACCATTAGCTGCTTGTGTATAACCAGGAGGTAATGGTGCGCCTCCGGTTGGGTCTACTAATCCTTCAGGAAGTACTGGGAATTGGCTTGTAGTTAGTTGTACGTTTAGTACGGGGAAGGCTTTTACATCCTTAATACCACTGCCATCAAGTCCCACTTTGTAGATAGTGTTGCCGCCGCCATCAACGATGAAAGCATTATCATCTTTGATTGCCAAAGCGTAGGGATTGGAAACCAAATCGGTACCATCGGGGTTATTTAGGGCTTCATAATTCGCAATATCCGCAAGTTGGGTTAGCGAACCAGTTCCCAAGTCAACTTTAAATAGTTTTCCGAGGTCGGGAGCTTTGAGGACAGTATCGCGTTTGGTAGGGTCACCAGCAACACCTGTCAACAAATAAGCGTTTCCTTTGGAGTCAAATTTGAAGTCCGCAGGTCCTGCTGCTTGCTCGCCAGATGGGACTAATGCGATGGAGGTGAGACTCGAAAGAAAGTCTGTTTTTGATCCGTCAGCAGCGATTTTGATGACGCTACCATTCGCACCAGCACACAAAGGAATAAATTGAGCGCTGGGTGAAGGAATACATCTTCCGTCTTTTCCATCGCCACCTTTACCACTTGTTGTCACGTAAAGGTTGCCTGCGCTATCCCAGTCCATATTCCGGGGGTTATCCAGACCGTCAGCGACTACAGTTAACGAAGCTGCTTGTGCTTTTGGTACGGCTACTATTGCTAACGAGAGGCTAAGAAATGTAAGAGTAAAATGCTTGAGTTTCATGTTTTGCAAGATTAAATAATGGGGAAGTTGAGATAACGGAAGACATTTGTCATTTGTCAGTTGTCAGTTGTCGGTCGTCAGTTGTCGGTCGTCAGTTGTCGGTC
>JANNFJ010000232.1:0-2571 GCA_031379725.1 Calothrix sp. OTE_75_metabat_31 | reverse complement strand
CTCAATAGGGTGAGATACAGTCATTTTACACGCCCGTTAGGGGCGCAAGGCCTTGCGCCCCTACATATGTACATCACCTGGCTAGGAATTGTTATATAAAAATTAGTTATAATTATAGCCTGGGTAGCTTTATATAAAGTTTAAATTTTGGAAATTTATCAAATAAAAAACAAAAATCTTGATAGCTTTTACTACCAAGATAATTACAAGTAGGTTAATACCTTTGAAAACCAGTTAGAAACTTGTTCTCGACTAACGTCAAACAATTGCGAGCTTGAGATAACTTATTTTTTACCTGTAACCTTTTTCAACAAATTATTCACTTCATCTTCAACTGTAACGGCATCTTGAGAATTCCCAGGGGTTTTCATCTTATCAATATCTGCATCACCCTGAACTTCATTCAACCCTTTATTTGCACGTTCTTGGCTTTGTTCCATATTTGGAGTTCCAGGTGCGTATCTCGAAACTTCGTCGGTGAGTTTTTGAGTTTCTAATAACTGAGTTGGGCCTTCTTTAACATTGCTTTGATAACTCTCAATTGCAAAGGCAGGAACAGCATTTGATAAAATTAACAAAGCACAAGTGGCAACTAAAAAGAAAACGCGAATAGCGTGTAAAAAGGGTAATGCAAGAAACATTTTCATCAAATCTCCTCCCGATATTTACTTACTCTAAAACCACTAATGATTTTAGTTTTAAATTTGGCAAAAAATGACAGCGCTTTATTAAAAATCGAAAATCATACCAGTTGAAGAAATCAAATAGATATGCATTGCGATTGATTTTTGAGTAAATGCGGGCAATTGCCATAAAAAAGTAAGCCGGGGTGATTTAGCTGCAAGTTCAATGCTCGATTGGCGAGCTAAACTTTCTTTTTTACGATTGAATTGCAATTCGCTAATTAGACATTACTCAAATTGCGCCTACTAACGTTGTACAAAAAAAAAATTGTTTATGTATCAATCTCTGGACTGAGGTTTAACAAAATTATATTTATGGCTGCATCAGTCTAAAGGTAGAGTTGTATTTAATTGATGCCTGACTACTAGTGGTTCATGTAATTAATTTTGACCCGATCGAGAGTGCAATTGCAATAAGGGCAAGGCACTGCTGTACCTCTACGATAAATATATATCAAAAATTTGGTGAATTTGTATTAACATCACTAACATAATTTATATTTATGCTAATTTTACGAAAACCAACTGACTCGTATAACTGCAACGCACCATTCGGATTCTCTGCATCCACACCAAGCCTAGCTGTATCCATTCCAGCTTCCTTAAGTCGATGTAACCCAGCAAGTAACATCGCTTTTCCTAACCCCATCCGGCGAAAACCTCGTCGCGTACCCAGAATCCCCACTATACCCCGCTTACGTCCCATACGTGCATTCTTCTCGGTATTAATGTGACAGTGACAATGAGCAGCAAAAGTATTATCCGCAGTCACAGCAATCAAATCCAAATCTGCACGGTAAGAGGCGACCCCCCCATAACCAAAATTTAAAAAGTGAAAATACTGTAAAGTAGTCCATTATAATCGCTTTCTATAAATAAAAGTGCTGTCAACAATTACCGTTTCCCCAATCGATAGACAAGCGGCAGGGAGAGCTTTGCGCGATACTGTGTCCCGTTCTACTCACGCTAACTGGAACCCAATTACCTCGCGTCCCGATCCAATCGCATTATTAGAGGCATCAAACGCAGAACGGTTGCCTAATTTAATACCTATTCGCTACGGTCGAATGCTGAAGTCACCCTTTACTTTCCTGCGGGGGTCGGCGATTGTCATGGCATCAGACCTGGCAATAACGCCTACTACAGGCATTAAAGTACAAGCATGTGGCGACTGCCACTTACTTAACTTTGGTGGGTACGCAACACCAGAACGCAACCTGGTTTTTGATGTCAATGATTTTGACGAAACGCTTCCTGCCCCGTGGGAGTGGGACATCAAACGTCTGGCGGCAAGTATTGTTGTTGCTGGCCGTCACATTGAGGTTTCCGAAAAAAACTGCTTTGAAGCAGCACGTGCAGCGACTTGCTCTTATCGGGAGCATATAAGTAATTATGCAACTATGAGTCCATTAGATGTATGGTACTCGCGTATCGATGCTGAGGTTCTGCGAGACTTGGCTCGTGATACTGACCATTACCCACGCATAGACCAACATATAGAGAAGGCACTTACCCGTACTTCGGCTCACGCACTGCCAAAATTAACTGAGGTTGTCCACGGACGGCGACAAATCATCGATAAGCCTCCATTAATGTATCACTTACAAGCCGACGATTTGCTCGAAGAGGAGGTAGAGTCTGTTTTTGTGCAATATCGTTCCTCATTACGCGATGACCTGCACGTTTTGCTCGACCGTTATCAATTAGTTGATATTGCCATCAAGGTTGTAGGTGTTGGCAGTGTTGGTACGCGGTGTGTCATTGCCCTTTTGATGGCTTCGGGTAACGAACCGCTGTTTCTCCAAATGAAAGAAGCTCGTGCTTCAGTACTCGAACCATATGTAGGGAAAAGTATTTATTCAAACTACGGTCAGCGGGTCGTTGCGGG